>JAYUBR010000061.1:0-2660 GCA_043740775.1 Ferruginibacter sp.
GCAACCAGTTTACCATCTTCAATTTTACCAATAGATAAAAAGTCGTTTAAAATTTCGGTAAGATTGTTTACGGCAGATTTAATACGGTTGGTATGTTTATCCCTTTTGTCCTGTTCGTCTTCCTTTACATATTTTGATACCAAAGATGCAGAAGAAAGAATGGTGCTTAATGGTGTGCGAAACTCATGCGAAGCCATAGATACAAACCTGCTTTTAAGATCGCCGAGTTCTTTTTCTTTACTCAATGCCCTCACCAATTCTTCCCTCGAAATTTCAAGTTCATTCAAGGTTTCCTGCAACTGGCTGGTACGAAGTACAACCTGTTTTTCAAGGTCATTATTAAATTCTTCTATCTTTTTATTGATAAGGGCTAACTGCTCTTTTTGATAAAGCGTGGCATTCTCAATTTCTTTTCGCTTGGTGATATCACTTACAAAAGCAATTACAAAAGACTCTTCGCCTACTTCATAATTATTCAAACTCACTTCTACCGGAAATTCTGATCCGTCTTTTTTGGCGGCGTACAAATCCATACCAATACCCATCGGCCTTCTTTCCGGTTTGGTAAGGTAATCATTTCTATCATTTACGTGAGCCGGATGAAAGCGACGGGGTATTAAAATTTCCATCTTTTTACCAATCAATTCTGTGGCACTGCCGTAACCAAACTGGGTAAGCAAAAAAGTGTTGGCCAGTATTATTTCGCCTTGTTGATTAACAACCAATATGCCTAGAGCCGCATACTCAAATAAAGCTTCAAATTTAATTTTTTCTGCTGCTAACTGAAAATCACGGGCTGGCATGTATTGATGGTTTATACAAAAGTAACCTATCCTGTTTTTTTAAACACAAACAATTAATGAAAAGTAGTAAAAGCTACAATCCTGAATAATAATCGTATCCCCTTTCGTACCAGTAATCTTTAGGTTTAGTATTGCTGAAAAATATAGTACCGATACGTTTCAGGTGCTTGATGCCATACTTTACAGGTATAATTAATCGCAACGGATATCCCTGGTTCATGGGCAATGGCCTTCCGTTCATCTCATAACACAATATGGTTTGGGGATGTAAAATGCTGCGGGTATCAATGCCTACATAATATTTTTTATCGGGTGTATTTAAGCCAACATATTCCATTGCACTCTGACTGGTAAGATTATATTTCTTTACAAAATCACTGAATTTTACCCCGCTCCAATGGGTTATCTGGCTCCAGCCTTCAATGCATTTAAAATCAAATATAATTTGTGTTTTTGGCAACGCTTTTATTTCATCTAATGTAATAAAAAATGTGTCGCCTGGTTTTTTAACCACCTGCAGTTTCCATGCCGCTGCATCAAAATCATCGCCTAATCCATCATCGCCATTCACTCTAACCCTTGGTGCGGCATCCGTGGGGGCATAGGCTTTACTGATGTTATTGTCGCTGTAAATATAATTGCTGAATAAGTTTTCGTTGCCATTTAATACCGCCCTTAAAAGGCCGGGTATGGCATTGTCTTCGGGTTGGTGGTTTAACCATCGCCAGGCAAAAATTGCAGCGCCAATCAACAAAAAGAAAACAGCAAAAGCACGAATGGTTCTGTTGCGTATGTATGTTGAAGAAACTATTTTTTCATTTTCGTTTGCCATACAATTAAATATTTTAGGGTGTATTTGTCAATGGCGCTGTCTCATCTTTCGTCACTTCTTCTGATGCAGCTTTTGCAGAAGGCTGTACTTCAAAACCTGCTACCATTCCCCTGAAATTATTCCATCCGGCAAGCACTACCTGTACAATGTGTACCACAAAAAAAAGCGTAAATAAAATGGTGAGTGTAAAATGTTCTATCCTTGCCCACTCATACCCACCCAGCATTGCACAAAGCATTTTAAACTGAACAGGTTTGTAAATAGCAAGCCCGGTAAGCAATGAGCCAAGGCCCATAAAAATAACACCAGTGTATGCTATGCGCTGGGCTGCATTGTATTTTTTTTGTGGTGGCAATCCCTTGCGGATATGCAAATCGTGCAATATTACCAGCCAGCTTTGCCGAAATGATTTCCTGTTGGGGAAGATCAGTTTCCACTCACCGGAAAATAACAGGTAACATACATAAATCAATCCGTTGATGGCAAACAACCACATAAAAACAAAATGAAAACTCATGCCTTCTGCAAGCCGGAAAGGAATATTCAACGCTTTATTAAATGAATCGGGAAAAAATTTAAGTACAGTTGTATTGCCCCATCCAATGCGGTATACGTCGTTGGCCCAATAAATTAAAAGTCCGCTCCATATCATGATGGCAAGTACAGGAAAATTGATCCAGTGAAACCAGCGGATAGCCAGCGGATGCTTTTGTACAATTTTTTTCATCCCTTACAATATAAGAATTTTATTTGTACGCCGTCTTAATTTTTAGGTAGTTATTACTGCCGTTAAGACCTTAAGGCGTTTTATATTTTCTCCCGCAATGCCCTAACTAACCAAAAGGAATTTATTGTTTTTTTTACTTTCCAGATAAGGAGCAACAATTTAAAATGAAGAAAATTAAAAAACGCCTCAACGGCAAAACCGACCTACCCCTTTTTTGTAAAATTGAGGGAAACAGAATTCATGCAATACCGCAAGCCTGTTGGTTTTGGTCCATCATTAAATACATGGCCTAAATGAG
>JAYUBR010000062.1:0-2649 GCA_043740775.1 Ferruginibacter sp.
GAACCTGCAAAAAAGCTGCACAACAGGATTGTTGTTTATTAATTTAATTATAGTAGTTTTTTTTAAAAACTTAAGTTATTTGGGTATTGTATGTTATTAAAGAAATACAAAGTACAAGGGAGTAAAATAATCATCTCAAAAAGCCTTTGATACGTTCTAAATTAAACATTCACCAATGGCGCTACCCTTGCACCAATCAACTCAATAGCCTGTATAAGTTTTGCATGTGATAACCCAGCATTATCCATCTGAAAAGTGACTCTTGAAATACCGCTTAACGCATCGCTGTGCCGTAAAATTTTTGCTGCTACCTCTTCAGGGCTACCCACCAGTAAAGCACCCAACGGTCCTGTCTGGGCGTTGAACTGTGTACGGTTAACCGGTGGCCAGCCACGCTCCTTCCCAATCCTGGTAAAGGTTTCAGCATAACCCGGATAATAATCTTCAATTGCTTCGGCTGTGGTATTTGCCACATAGCCCAATGAATGTAAACCTACTTTCAATTTTTCCGGCGGGTGTCCCGCTTTTTTACCTGCTGCTTTATAAAGATCAACCAATGGACGAAAACGATGTGTTTCGCCACCAATAATGGCTACCATCAGCGGCAGTCCAAGTGTCCCCGCACGGGCAAACGATTCCTGCGTTCCGCCCACCCCAATCCACACAGGTAAAGGATTTTGCAATGGCCTTGGGTAGATGGCCTGGTTGCTCAATGCAGCCCGAAATTTACCAGACCAGTTTACTACTTCGTTTGCACGTATGTTTAAAAGCAGGTGCAATTTTTCTGTAAACAATTCGTCGTAATCCTGTAGTTTCATCCCAAATAAAGGAAAGGCTTCTGTAAAAGATCCACGCCCTACCACCATCTCAATGCGGCCATGAGAAACCAAATCCAGCGTAGCAAAATTTTGAAATACCCTTACCGGATCGGCTGCACTCAGCACTGTAACCGCACTCGTAAGCCGGATGCGTTTTGTTTGTGCCGCTGCCGCAGCAAGAATAATGGTGGGTGCCGAATCAAGGAATTCTTTGCGGTGGTGCTCTCCTATCCCAAATACATCCAGACCGGCTTTGTCAGCATAAGCAATTCTTTCCAGCAATTCTTCGATAGCCTGTACACTATCCGATGCTGTACTTTTATCATCCCTCAATATGGTTGCTGCAAAACTATCAATACCAATTTCCATTTTAATATTTTTTTATAGGAGAAGTAATTGTTTACGATGTACAAAGATATGTTGAAGGATGCTGCTGTTATTTCACCCTGTTCCCTTTGCAGTACTTTGCTTATTGATATTGAAAAAAGATTCTAACGCAATAATATTTTATTAGAAATAATACCTGTATACAAACAACTAATAATTTAAGGCATTGATTCCGATTGCGTGGTAAAGGCTACAATCTTCCATTTACCGCCATCATTCAAAAGCTGAATATTATCCAGTCCAGGTTTTCCGGGCCGGTTATCTCCGGGTATAAATGCGATAAAGCTTACTTCCACATTGGCCACATTACCTGATTGGGAAACGGTTTTATAAATGATTTTTTCCTGGTAACCAGTGGTACGAAGTGACATTTCATCAATTGATTTTTTGTATTTTTCAATAAACTCTTCTACGGTGGCAGCAAAGCGTTCTTTTCCCGCAGCCGGCTCAGCAACAAACACAGCACCTTTCAACGCTACCGCACGTATAGTTTTCCAATCAGGCTCCTTGCCTGCATCGAAGCTAAATGCTATATAAATGCTGTCAACCGGTTTGCTGATTCCTGCAGAGTCAATAGTAGTTGAAATAACTGTTGACATCTGTTTACAGCCTGCACAAATGCAATTACCCAATACAATTAAAAATATCCACAGCGTTTGTTTCATAACAATAAATTGAGTTGGTAAATATCACCGGTTATTAAAAGGCATTGTAAAAAAATCGTTCACTTTTTTATTGAATTCATCTGTATGTTCTTCCAGGGTTCCATGTCCGGAGTTTGGTAAAATCCATAAATAAGCATGCGGAATGTTTTGATAAATTTTTACCGTGTGTTCCAGTGTTATTAAATCATGATCGCCACTAATGATCAATGAAGAGCATTGAGTTTTTTGTAAAGCTGATAAGGAAATATTCGGCTGCAGCCAGTCGAGCATAAATATTTTCCAGTCGTTTTTTTCTTTAGTTGTAGTAAATATTTTTGATTGTAAGGAATCATAGTGTTGCTTTTCCTCTTTCCATAAAGAAGGAATAAGTGCTGAGGAGTCCGGCCAAAGATTGGCTCCGGTGGAGGCAAGTTTAATTACTTTACCGGGATGCCGCATAGCGAGCGTCAGTGCAACAATTCCGCCATCGCTCCATCCAATAACATACGTGGCGTTGATATGCATTTCATCAAGCAATGCCGCTTCATCATCTGCCATCATTTCAAAACTCAATGAATCTTTTATATCGGTTGATTTACCATGGGCACGGCTGTCGGTTACTATCACTTTATATCGCCGGGAAAAGTAAGGAATAATACCTGCCATGGAACTGATACTTCCACCATTACCATGTATCAGTAATAAAGGTTTGCCGCTGCCATATTCTTCTGCATACATTTTTATACCACGTACAAAATAATATTTTCCTGCAACTTTATTGTTACCATAACTGACGTTGG
>JAYUBR010000063.1:0-2647 GCA_043740775.1 Ferruginibacter sp.
GCCCCCAGGGCTTTACAAAAGGGTATACTTTAGATGATTCAATAGCAGCCTCATTAAACAAATGTATTTTTTCTGTGTAAAATAAAAACACACTGAAAATAATCAGGTACAATACAATGTACAATAAAGTGCCGCCAATGCGGTTGACCCAGCCAAGCAACGCCATTTCGAAAGTTTTTTCAATTAGTTTACCGCCAAGATTAACCAGTACAACTACTACCAAAAAAACTATCGCAAAAGAGATAAATGGTAACCAACTGGCAGAAATGGTTGCATGGTTTTGCAGGTAAACCGCCACTACCGCAGATAATTTTAATGCTGCTGCAAGGCCCAGTATAAATGCAATGATTGAAAATACTGCAATAATGAGCCCTTTTTTATACCCTTTAATAACGGCTATTAAAATCAATATGGCAAAAATGATATCTATCAAGAAAATCTTTTTATTTGCTCAATAAATCTTTTACAATTGTACTGATTGTTTTTCCATCGGCAACGCCTGCCAATTGTTTACTGGCGGCACTCATTACCTTGCCCATATCTGCCAGTGAACCAGCACCCGTTTGTGTTATGATGGCTGCAACAGCTTCTTTTATTTCAGCCTCGCTCATTTGTTTGGGTAGAAATCTTTCTATCACCTGCATCTCCTCTCTTTCCTTTAACGCTAAATCTTCACGGCCTTGTTTTTCAAAAATTTCCAGTGAATCTTTACGTTGTTTCATCATTTTTTGTAAAAACTTTTGCTCCGTTGCCGAATCAATTTCGCCTCCGGCCCCCGGCTCTGTTTTTGCTTTAATAATCTCTGCTTTTATGGCACGAAGACTGCGTAAAACACCTTCGTTTTTCGCCTTCATCGCCTCTTTCATTTCGGTCATTATTTGTTGTTCAAGACTCATAGGTATTATTGCCATGCACAAACTGTACAGGACTTTTTTTATCGTTAAAGAATTATTTCGTTATTAGTACATTAGCAAATCAGCTAATTTACTGTTGCTCTTTCAATTGCATTGCCCTGAATTTATCAAAAAACTCTTTGGCAAATTTTTTCATATCCTCGCTCAATTCCTGTTGCTGGGTAGCTCTTTTAAAAGTGTCTGCCATTGTCATCAGCATCTGGTAATAAAAATCAGCCATCTCATCCATCATCATGTCCTTTGTCCAAAGATCAATGCGCAGCGCAGTTTTATCTGCTCCATCCCAAAAAGCAATACACATGGCTTTGGCTTTTTGTGCCATATCTGCAGTGCTGTCGCTGGCAACCCAGCTTATTTGCTCCGGAATTTTATTAGGGTCTAACAGCACATCAATTTTTATAGTAGACTGGTTCATACAATTATTATTACCTGTTTTCCAGATTGCTTTTTTGTAGTGATTAATTTATGCGGGCAAAGATAAAGCGTTTGTGTTTAATCATTTTCAGCGGCACATTTTTCAATGCTTTGCCAGAATAAATCGCCGGCTGCAGAAAAATTAAACCTAGCTGCCTGAAGTTTGCCTTTAGCAATCAGGTCATTTCGCAGCGTCTCGTCTTTAAAAACCAGCATCATCTTATCTGCAATGTTTTCAAAAACAGCAGGGTTAGTAAATAAAGCGGCATCTTCGCAAATTTCATTCATTAAAAGGGTATTGCTTACAATTACAGGTATACCGCATTGCATGGCTTGTAACACAGAAAGGTAAGGAGCGGTTTTAAATGTTGCATATACAAATACATAAGCGGCAGCAGTAATTTTTACAAGTTCATCTTTATTGAGGTTTGGCAATAATTTTACATCGTTCCTATACTTGTATGTTTGTAAACTTTTTTCAAATAAATTGGCTGGCAAATAATTTATTGCGGCAATCAGCAATTGCATATTACTTTTTTGCCGTTTCTTAAAAAAGGAAAAAGCCTTTAATAAATTCACTAAATTATTGTCATTATTTAATTCACCTGAAAATAAAAAATATTCTTTTCCGTCTGCATATTTTTCTTTGGTGCTTTCTTTTTCCGGTTGGTCGGTGGCTAAAAAATTATTGTTGATTCCGTTATAAATTACCTGCACTTTTTCTTCGGTAATTTTAAATTGTTTGCAAATGTGATTTTTTAAAAACTCACTTGCAGCAATAATGGTTGTTGCCTTTTTTAAATACACTTCAGTTTTTTTAAAAAATACGGTGGGCCTGGCAACCATTGAAATATCCTGTAAGATCAAACATTGTGGCACTGTTGTTTTTAAAGAACAGATGTCAGTCATATTTATAAAAATAGTTGCCTTTGTTTTTTTTAGAATTGTGGGCAACCGGTATGCATACCATATTGCCGATCTGAAATTATCGCCATAGTGATTTGATTTTACAATTGCGGTATTTTTTAAAGATGCCAGCAGCTCATTTTTATCAGCGGAAATTATAAAAAAAATATGTTGTGGATGGGTGATGATTAATTGCCGAATACGATCTTTTATAAAATGCCTGTCATCATATTGCACAATTTTTTGCAATGAGTTTATATTAATTACTACGTTCATTACTGCAAAAATAGGCTTGTCAGTCGTAACCTGCTAATGTACAAACCCTTGTTAACTAACCTGCTTAACCTGTTATTAACTTTTGTTAATAGATGCTTAACCAAACACCTGTATATATTTGCGCATTAATGAAAAAT
>JAYUBR010000064.1:0-2643 GCA_043740775.1 Ferruginibacter sp.
ACATTCATCCTGCGGTAATCTTTTAAAAAACCAATGTCTCCATCCTCATTGCTTCTTACCAAACTTAAAATAATAATTTCTTTTTCCTGCCCTTGAAAACTATCAATCGTGCTGATACGCATTTCTTTTGGCAAAGCTTCTTTAGCCGCTGCAACCTGCCCGTTGTAAGGAGAAATAAAGGCAGTCCTTGCCGGATTGAGCATCTCTGTCTCCAGTAATTTTTGTACAATTTGTAGTTCGCCTTCGTTTTGTAAACTCATGCCGTTGCTGCCCTGCACTTCATTAAATCCTGAACCTGCAGTATCTATAAAACTGATGTGTGTGCCATTGTTTTTTAGATGCTCCACAGTTTGCAACAATCCATTGTAAAAATAATGACTGCTGAATCCTGCAATTGATTCCCTCATGCGGTATTGAGTATTCAATAAAAAAACATTGCCCATCGTTGCAATGCACCTTTCTAAAATAGATTGATCTAAACCCAGCCGGGCCGCTTCATTGCTTAATATGGTGGGTGGCAATTGCAGGTGATCGCCGGCTAGCACATATTTTTCCGCAAGCGGAAATATGCACCAGGCCAATGGTTCAATGCATTGCCCTGCTTCGTCCATCACCAGGGTATTAAATGTAAGGTGATTGATCTTTGCATCATACAATCCAATGGGCGTACCCGCAATTACTTCTGCTTCAGTATATAATTTTTCTTCGTTGTAAGCCTGTATCTTTTTAATTTCTGCACGAATATTTTTTACTTCTTTAAACAACAGGTTGCGTTGTTCCCTTTCTGCTTTGCCAAAACTTCTTTTATATTTCAGCGCCATTTTTCTAAATTGTTCGGCCCTTATTTTCAGTTCCTTTATTTCTTTTTGTTGTTTGCTGTTGGCGAGTCTGCCTTCGGGTGTATGTAAAAAAATCAGCTCATCTACTTTGCAAGTGTTACCCACCCGTAACACTTGCAGCCCTTGTGCTATCAGCCCTTTTGAAATGTTATCAACAGCGGTATTGCTCGGTGCAGATACCAATACTTTTTCACCGGCTTTTACCAGTTGTACGATTGCCTCAATCAATGTGGTGGTTTTACCAGTACCAGGCGGACCATGAACAATGGCCATGCTTTCATTTTGTATAACCGCAGCAACCGCTTTTTGCTGACTCTCATTTAACCATTGGTTTTTAAAATGCAGGGTGCTAATGTTCGTTTCGGTTGCATTATTTTTTACAGTAACTTCTCCATGTATCTGCTGAAATAATTTGAATAACTCTTTATTGCTTTCGAGGCTGTTTAACACAGCTTTCATTGTGGTAGTGGTGCGCTGATCAGGCGCTAATTTTATTCCCACACCTTTGTCCTCTATCCAGTCCGGAAAGTCGGGTGCAAACAGCCTGAACTCACCTGCTTTGCCATCAAGGTTCATCAGTATACCTTTTACCGGTTCTTCACCGGTATAAAAACATTCAATGGCGGCGCCATCTTTAAACTGGTTGGTTTCTGCCGGAAAGTTTAAGCGAAAACTGATTTCGGGATAATCGGCATAGCCGAAGTTTTTTCGGGTAACACTAATTGGATGCAAGGCCAAACCCTCTGCCTTCAACGATTTTAGCGTGTGCTGTTGATCTAAACTAAACCGCTTAACCTGTTCTTTTTCTTCTAAACTGATGCATTGCAATAATAAATTAATATGAGGGTCTGTTACTGGCATGGCGTGAAATTACCACGGATGCTTAGAATAAAAAAATCGATCGCCAGATGCTTAACAGCGGATATCACCATTTATAAAAATTACTTTTTGCTTTTAACTGTATAATGTACTTTGTTAGATACTTGTAATTTTCAATGACTATCGGTTATTTGGGTTTATTTAAGATTACATTTAGGGTATGACTAAAAATTAAATTTGAAACCAAATAAAGTACGGTCTTTAATATTTCTTTTAACCAAACATACTGATATGAGATTTCTATTAACTACTGCGGTCATAGTGTTATTCGCCGTTAGCTCCCTTGCTCAAAACAAACCTCTGTGGATGCGTTATCCAGCCATATCTCCCGATGGAAAAACAATTGCCTTTGGCTATAAAGGAGATATTTATAAAGTAGATGCTACGGGTGGAACAGCCGTTCCGTTAACCCTTCACGAAGCACAGGATATGATGCCTGTATGGAGCCATGATGGAAAATACATTGCTTTTTCAAGCGACCGCTATGGTAATTTTGATGTGTTTGTAATGCCTTCTTCCGGTGGTATTCCTACACGGGTTACGTATAATAGTGCTGCTGATTTTCCGTTTGATTTTTCGCCGGATAACACGCAACTTATCTTTGGAAGTTCAAGAAATATACAGGCCTCCAATGTGCGTTTTTACAGCCCCCGTTTATTTCAAAATCTGTACACCGTTCCCGTTACAGGAGGAAGGCCGATATTGATTTCGGGTGCAGGTATGGACAGGGCGCACTATAACAGCAAGGGCAGTCAAATAGTTTTTGAAGACAGAAAAGGATACGAAGATCCGTGGCGCA
Organism: Ferruginibacter sp.; assembly: GCA_043740775.1. Taxonomy (GTDB): domain Bacteria; phylum Bacteroidota; class Bacteroidia; order Chitinophagales; family Chitinophagaceae; genus Ferruginibacter. Next base: position 2,518 of record JAYUBR010000064.1, read on the forward strand.
AACACCATACATCATCGGTAACAAGAGATGTTTGGACCATGGATGTAAAAACCAGTCAGTATAAAAAAATAAGCAATTTTGAAGGCGAAGACAGGGAACCTGTTTTTGGCAGCGATGACCAGTCTG
>JAYUBR010000065.1:0-8715 GCA_043740775.1 Ferruginibacter sp.
CTGAAATCACTGTTTTTTAAAAAATTGCCAGCCATAATTCCCAGCAAACCGGTGCCGATTGCAGGAATGGTAGAAGTAAGTCCTTCGGGATCGTGAATACCCAGGTATAGTTTTCCCGGTATTAAATGGCGGTCAAGATAAGAAGCAAAATTACCTTCCATGCTAAGGTCGCCCCTTGGATAACCAGGTGCTGAATTGAATTTCAGCATTAGCCAGTAACCGATCAGTAAAAAACAAAACCAGGCAATCTGCGTGCGCTGTTTGGTATATAAATAAATGATATTGGCAAACATGTATGCCAGGCCGATGCGGCCAAGTACGCTGCCAAAACGTATTTGATCAAGCGGTTTAATTATAAGGCCGTTGTTGTAAATAATGCCCAGTAAAACCAATATCAGTCCCCGTTTAATTACACGCAATAACAGTTCATTTTTGTTCCTCCCTTTTTCCAGTTCACGGCCAACAGAAAAGGGTGTTGCAACACCGGCCATAAAAAGAAACAAGGGGAATATCAGGTCGTAAAAATGGAACCCATTCCATGCAGGATGCGTTAATTCATTGGCTATAACTTCCCAGAAAGGAGAACCGGTTGCCTTTGCCAATGCGTGAAAAATTTCTTCTGCACCCATAATCCAGAACATATCGAAACCACGGAGGGCATCCAAAGAATACAAACGTTGTGAAGAGACTGGTTGTGCCATAAGTGTAACGAGGTAGTAAAAGGTTAAGAGAATGATAAAGAATAAAGTTAACGGAATTAATACTTTGCAATAACAAATAAATTTGAACGGTTTTTTGCTGCCAGGTCAACTACGGGAACGGAGACTAAACGTGGCTATTATTGTAACTGTATTTATTTCGTACTTACCGTTAACTAAGTATTCAAAAAAAATAATTGTCAACTTTACAAATAATAATATATTTGTGTACAAATTTTGCTGCCATTTATGAATCATCAATATGTAATAGGGGTCGACTACGGAACAGATTCCGTTCGCTCCATTCTTGTAGACGCTGCCAACGGCAATGAAATTGCTGCAGCCGTTTTTTATTATCCCCGCTGGAAAGAAAACAAGTTTTGCGACGCTTCACAAAACCAGTTTCGCCAGCATCCGCTTGATTATGTGGAGGGCCTGGAATACACCATCAAAAGTTGTTTACAACAGGCAGGCCCAGCCATTGCAGCAAATGTAAAAGCAATCTCTGTTGATACTACCGGTTCTACTCCGGTAGCAGTAGATAAAACCGGTACGCCACTGGCACTGTTGCCAGCCTTTGAACAAAACCCCAATGCCATGTTTGTGTTGTGGAAAGATCATACCGGTACAGGAGAAGCAGCCGAAATAAATGAACACGCCAAAAAATTTGATATTAATTACCTGCAGTTTGTTGGAGGTATTTATTCTTCTGAATGGTTTTGGGCAAAACTGCTGCACATACTCAGAGCAGACAGTGAAGTAGCCAATGCCACTTATTCATGGGTAGAGCACTGTGACTGGATTCCCTTTTTATTATCCGGCGGAAAAGATGCCAACCAACTAAAACGCGGGGTATGCAGCGCTGGCCACAAAGCCTTGTGGAGTAAGGATTTTAACGGACTGCCGCCAGATGAATTTTTTACCACGCTTGATCCGTTGTTAAAAGGATTTACCGATAAATTATTTACACAAACTTATACTGCTGCGGAATCTGTTGGATATCTGTCTGGAGAGTGGGGCGCCAAATTAGGGCTTACAACAGATGTGATAATAGGGGTAGGAGCATTCGATGCACACATGGGTGCAGTAGGCGGGCAAATTGAAGCGTATCATTTAAGTAAGGTAATGGGTACTTCTACCTGCGACATGCTGGTGGCGCCGATGAATGAAGTGGAAGGAAAACTGATCAAAGGAATTTGCGGGCAGGTGCCAGGCTCTGTTATTCCCGGTATGATGGGTATGGAAGCCGGGCAATCTGCCTTTGGCGATGCCTATGCCTGGTTTAGGAACATCCTTGCATGGCCCTTACAAAAATTGTTGCCAAAGTCTGCCATTATTGATGGTGATACGGCGGCAAAATTAATTGAGGAAGCAACCAATAATATTATTGCAGAGTTAAGTAAGCAAGCCAACCTTATACCTTTGGATGAAACTAATGAACTTGCTCTTGACTGGTTAAATGGCCGCCGTACACCGGATACCAATCAATTGCTGAAAGGCGCTATTGCAGGTTTGAATTTAGGAACGGATGCACCTAGAATTTTCAGGGCCATTGCCGAAGCAACCTGCTTTGGAGCAAAAGCCATTGTGGATCGTTTTAACGAACAAGGTGTTCCGGTAAAGGGTTTGATTGGCATTGGAGGTGTGGCAAAAAAATCACCGTTTATTATGCAGATGATGGCCGATGTGATGGATATGCCGATCCGTATTCATAAATCAGAACAAACCTGTGCGCTGGGTGCAGCCATGTTTGCAGCCACTGCAGCGGGCATATTTACAAAAGTAGAAGATGCGATGCAGGCCATGGGCCAGGGCTTTGATGCTGAATATTTTCCTGATAAAAATAAGGTGGAAATTTACCGTAAGAGGTTTGTGATGTACCAGGCGTTGGGAGCTTTTATTGAAGCCAATTGAAATTTAATTAATAATTAAAAATTAATAATTAAAAATTGAAATAAACGGTTTGCTGTTTAGTCAGGTAAAGTTGTTTAATATTCCGTAGAGGTGTCACGGCTTCGGAGAATGAATTGCCACAGGGTTTACCCTGTGGATCAAAAAAAAGTTACATAACCCTCAAAAGGTTGAATGATATAATATAAAAGAGAAAATATTATTCATAAGAGGTGACGCCTTTTGCTAAGAGATCATCGCTGCGGAATTCTTTGAGGAAGGGGGTATCTCTTCGGAGAATAAATTGCCACAGGGTTTACCCTGTGGGACATTAAAAAAGATTACACAACCCTGAAAGGGTTAATAATCAAAAATATAAAACAGAAAAAAAAATTGCATGAGCCAATACGATCACATACAACAATCAGCTTACGATGCCAATATGCAGTTGCCTAAACTGGGGCTGGTGTTATTTACTTTTGGCAATGTAAGTGCTGCCGACAGATCACTCGGCGTGTTTGCCATTAAGCCAAGTGGTGTGCCTTACGAAAACCTTTCACCAGAGAAAATGGTGATTGTTGATTTTGAGGGAAAAACGGCGCAAGGCAAGCTGCGACCATCTTCTGATACACAAACCCATGCAGTATTGTACAAACACTGGGTAAATATTGGCGGCATCGTGCATACGCATTCTACCTACGCTACTGCCTGGGCGCAAAGCCTGCGCAGCATTCCTATTTTTGGTACCACGCATGCAGATCACAATACGGTTGATATACCTTGTGCTCCACCGATGAGTAATGAAATGATACAGGGTAATTATGAATATGAAACCGGTTTTCAGATAATGAATGAATTAAAAGATAAGGGCTTGAGTTACGAGGAAATTGAAATGATACTGGTAGGAAATCATGCACCGTTTACCTGGGGCAAAACGCCGGAGAAAGCCGTGTACAACAGTGGTATACTGGAATCTATTGCACAAATGGCGTTGCTTACAGAACAGATCAATGCCAATGCAACCAGGCTAAAAGATGCGCTGATAAAAAAGCATTTTGAGCGCAAACACGGGCCGGACAGTTATTACGGACAATGATTCGAATTTCGGATGCCGGATCTATTTCAATTTGGTGAGGCTTAATGATTGGGTGTTGCTGTAATTCCGATGTTTGATTTACGCCTGGTTAAAGTAATTTTTTTGAAATAATATTCTATTTACGTTTATCCCGGTTGCAAAAAATAAAATTTAAACGATTCTTCATTTTCAATAAACGAAAAAACATATGAAAAAGATTCTCTTATTATTATTGGCTTTCTCCGGGTATGTGCTGCAGGCACAGCAGAAGGATTATCCCATACAGGCCGTGGCTTTTACCCAGGTAAAACTATCCGACAATTTTTGGTTGCCAAGAATTGAGATCAATAGAACTGTTACCATCCCAGCTTCTTTTGAACGTTGCGAAAGCACAGGCCGCGTTAAAAATTTTGTGATGGCAGCAAAAAAATCCGGCAAGTTCTGTACTACTTTTCCTTTTGATGATACCGATATTTATAAAACTCTTGAAGGAGCTTCTTTTTCATTGGCGGTGCATCCTGATGCAAAGTTGTCGGCTTATCTTGACTCACTCATTACCATCATTGGCAAGGCGCAGGAACCAGATGGTTACCTGTACACAGCCCGTACCATCAATCCTAATGAGCCACATGCCTGGTCGGGAAAGGAAAGATGGGAAAAAGAAAGAGAGTTAAGCCATGAGTTATACAATGCCGGTCATTTGTACGAAGCCGCTGCTGCTCATTTTATGGCTACTAAAAAAAGAAACCTGTTTGACATTGCATTGAAAAATGCAGACCTGGTTTGCAGTGTTTTTGGTCCAGGTAAATTGCATGTGGCACCTGGTCATGAAATAGTTGAAATGGGGTTGGTGAAATTGTACCGCCTTACCGGAAAAAAAGAATATTTAAACACCGCTAAATTTTTTATTGAAGAACGTGGCCGCTACAAAGGCTATGATTCAACCAGCAAAGACTCCTGGAAGAGTGGCGCTTACTGGCAGGACAATACACCGGTAGTTGACCAGGAAGAAGCCGAAGGACATGCCGTTCGTGCAGGTTATTTATATGCTGCCGTTGCAGATGTTGCTGCTTTAACAGGCGATGACAGTTTATTAAGAGCCATTGATAAAATCTGGAACAATGTAGTAGATAAAAAAATGTATGTACAGGGAAGTGTAGGCGCTATTGGTGATGGAGAAAGATATGGCAACAATTATGAACTGCCCAATGCCACCGCCTACAACGAAACCTGTGCAGCCATTGCATTGGTGTACTGGAACTACAGAATGTTTTTATTACACGGCGATTCCAAATACATGGATATACTGGAAAAATCTTTGTACAATGGTTTGATCTCCGGCGTTGGGCTGGATGGCAAATCTTTTTTTTATACCAATGCCATGCAGATCAAAAACAGTTTCTCACATCCGCAGATGGAAGCTACCCGTTCCGGCTGGTTTGAATGTTCGTGCTGCCCGACAAATGTGGCCCGTTTAATTCCATCCATACCAGGTTATATGTATGCGGTGAATGAAGATAATCTGTACATCAATTTGTTTATCAACAGCAGCGCTGATCTTTTAGTGCGCAATAAACCTGTGCAGGTTGTTCAGCAAAATAATTATCCATGGGATGGCGCATTGACATTTACCATCAACCCCAAAGCCACTACAGCATTCAATTTGCTGGTACGTATTCCGGGATGGGCACAGAACAAAGCCATTCCATCTACGCTTTACCAGTTTCAAAACACTTCTGCTGAAAAACCGGTAATAAAAGTAAATGGCGCAGTGGTGCAGTATACCATCAGCAACGGCTATGCAACTATTAACAGAACCTGGAAAAAGAATGATAAGGTAGAAGTAAACCTGCCGATGGAAGTAAGAAGGGTGGTAGCGAATGAAAATTTGAAGGAAGATATTGGTAAGGTTGCCTTACAACGTGGCCCCTTGATGTACTGTGCAGAATGGAAAGACAACAATGGCAAAACAAGCAATATTATCCTGCCAAACTATGCTGCTTTTACAACAGAATTTAAACCGGAATTATTAAATGGTGTAATGGTATTGAAATCAGAAGTACCCGCTATCATTGTCAACAGCAACGAAAATATTTCTACCGTAAAACAATCATTTACTGCAATACCTTATTACAGTTGGGCAAATCGTGGCAAGGGCGAAATGATGGTATGGTTTCCTACCGCTGTGAAGGATGTTGATTTGCTGGCGAAATGATTACGTTTCGGTGCTGCGGTCGGTACCGAAGGTCAGACCGCATACCGTGGCAAAGATAGTAATGTGCAAAACACAATAAAAGCTAGATAGAAATGAAACTGTGATCGGTACCGAAGGTGATACTGCGGTCTGACCTTCGGTACCGACCGCAGATTCCGCACGTGCAAAACATAATAAAAGTTCAATAAAAATAAAACAGTACAAGTGAGTGACACAACGATGTTGATGTATGCATATTGCTGGTAACAAGAAATAAAAATTTACAACAATGATAAATCTAAAAGAATTTGAAGTTTGGTTTGTAACCGGCAGTCAGCATTTGTATGGCGAAGAAACATTGAAGAAAGTGGCAGAACATTCGGCTACTATTGCTGCATTTTTAAACGACGCCAGACAAATACCAGTAAAGGTGGTTTTTAAACCGACGGTTAAGTTTACGGAAGAAATTTACGCAGTGTGCGAACAAGCCAATACCACAAAAAATTGCATTGGTATCATTGCATGGATGCATACTTTTTCACCGGCAAAAATGTGGATTGGCGGATTGAAAATATTGCAAAAGCCATTGTGTCATTTACACACACAGTTTAACCGCGATATTCCATGGAATGATATTGACATGGACTTTATGAACCTTAACCAGAGTGCACATGGCGACCGTGAGTTTGGTTTTATGGTTAGCCGCATGCGAAAAAACAGGAAGGTAGTTGTGGGCCATTGGCAAGACCCTGAAGTATTGGAAGAACTGAATGGCTGGGCCCGTTCCGCTGCCGGCTGGAACGACTGGCAGGGTGCTAAATTTGTTCGCTTTGGTGATAACATGCGTTTTGTTGCCGTTACCGATGGCGATAAAGTTGAAGCTGAATATAAGTTTGGGTATGCCGTAAACACACATGGTATTGGCGATCTGGTAAAAGTGATTGATGAAACAAGCGAAGCTGCCATTGACAGTATGATTGCGGAATACGAAGCGGCTTATACATTGGTACCGGCTTTGCAAAAAGGTGGTGCACAGTACAGCTCTTTAAGAGACGCTGCAAAGATAGAAGTAGGTATGCATGCTTTTTTGGAAGCAGGCAATTACAAAGGATTTACCGATACATTTGAAGACCTGCATGGCATGACGCAATTGCCCGGCATTGCGGCGCAAAGGCTGATGGCAAGCGGCTACGGTTTTGCAGGGGAGGGCGATTGGAAAACTGCTGCACTGGTAAGGGCAATGAAAGTAATGGGTAGCGGATTGCCCGGCGGTAATTCTTTTATGGAAGATTATACTTACCATTTTGATCCTGAAAATCCAATGGTGCTGGGATCGCATATGTTGGAGATTTGTCCTTCCATTGCAAGTGGAAAACCTAGTTGCCAGATTCATCCGTTGGGTATTGGAGGAAAGGCAGATCCGGTAAGACTAGTGTTTAGCGCTTCCGGCGGTCCGGCATTGAATGCTTCTTTAATTGATATGGGCAATCGTTTTCGTTTACTGGTGAATGAAGTGGAAGCCATTGCGCCATTGCATGATTTGCCAAAGCTGCCCGTAGCAAGGGTTTTATGGAAACCATACCCCGATATGAAAAGCGGTTGCGCAGCATGGATACTTGCTGGTGGCGCCCATCATACAGGATACAGTCAGAATTTAACTGCTACCCATTTGCAGGATTTTGCAGATATGGCTGGCATAGAATTTACCCTGATCGGAAAAGATACCAATCTCTACCAGTTTAAAAACGAACTGCGCTGGAACGAAGTGTTTTATCAAATCAATAAATAATCTTATCATTACATTTATAAATCTTAACGAACCTAAAAACATCCAAATTGCTTGCTTATGAATAAGAATCTTGCCTTCACCGATTATATGGTGTTCATTGTGTACTTTGTAATTGTGGCTACATACGGATATAGTATTTACCGTAAACGTAAAAAAAATGAACACGATGCCAAAGCGTATTTTTTAGCTGAAGGAACATTGACCTGGTGGGCCATTGGTGCATCACTGATTGCATCTAACATTTCCGCTGAGCAGTTTATTGGAATGAGTGGTGAAGGTTTTTTTCTGGGTGTTGCCGTAGCGGCTTATGAGTGGATCGCTGCCATTGCACTCATCATTATTGCAGTATGGTTTATACCGGTATATCTCAAAAACAAGATTTATACCATGCCGCAGTTTTTAAAAACAAGGTACAATGAATCCACTGCGTTAATCATGGCGGTGTTTTGGTTGTTTCTGTATGTTTTTGTAAACTTAACTTCCATTTTATACCTCGGGGCCGTCGCCATTAATGGTATAGCAGGCGGTGGTTACTTACATACTATTATGATTGGCCTTGCCATTTTTGCATTGCTGATTTCATTGGGTGGTATGAAGGTGGTAGCCTACACGGACGTTATACAGGTGGCCGTGTTAATCATCGGTGGCCTTGTTACTTCTTACATTGCTTTAACCACGGTAAGTGAAAGTTATGGCAGCGGCCACAATGCCATTGCAGGATTTAAAACACTGATGAATGAAGCGCCGGAACATTTTAAAATGATCATTCAAAAGCCAACCGTTAATTCTTCTCAAAACGATATCAACAAGTACATTACTTTCCCCGGCTTCCTCAGTTACCTCGCCGGTATCTGGATCATCAATTTAAATTACTGGGGTTGCAACCAGTACATCACACAACGTGCATTGGGTGCCGATTTGCAGACAGCACGTACCGGTATTTTGTTTGCCGGTTTCTTAAAATTGCTGATGCCATTGATTGTAATGTTACCCGGTATCGCTGCCTTTGTGTTGTACAAAGACGGACATTTACCCCAACTCGTAGGTGGTAAAGATGGTGCGTATTCTG
>JAYUBR010000066.1:0-2636 GCA_043740775.1 Ferruginibacter sp.
GTATAAAACACACCTTGATTCCATGCCATTCGTTTCTTATTATGGAATGATTTATCTTGATGATTCAATTTGCCATTTCCCAATAAAAATTATTAATGAAAAAACTTTTGCTTGCTACTCTTCTTACCGTTTTATCTGTCACTGCCTGGTCAACAGATACCTTATCTGTTTGCTCGCCCAATGGAAATATTTGTGTAAAGATCCGGATGCAGAAAAGTCTTTCCTATAGCATGTATTATAAAGGTATGTCCTATACCGTGTATTATAAAGGGGTGTTGATTGTTGCGCCTTCGGCCATTGATATGATATTGGCCAATGGTAAAAACTTTTCTGTAAATACCAGCATCAAATCTTCTTTCTTAAAAAACGAATCGCAGCAAATTATTTCGCCGGTACCGGATAAAAGAAAAATTATCGCTGATGTGTACAATGTGCTTTCCATTCAATTTAATCAACCGTATGCAATTGAATTCAGGGCATACGATGATGGTGTTGCCTACCGGTTTTTAACGCAGTTTAAAGATTCCATTACCATTCAGAATGAAGTGGCTGAATTTCATTTTCCCGGCGCACCTGCCACATTTTTTCCAGGCATACACAAAAGAGAGGATGCAGATATTTTCCATACCAGTTTTGAAGAATTGTATCCGCTAAGGAAATTAGAATCCATTGCAATCAATGAAATGGCATATACACCCGTACTGGTGGTTCCGGCAGCCAATCCAAAAATTGCGATCACTGAATCAGACCTGGAAGATTATCCCGGTATGTTTTTAAGTGGCACTGGTTCTTCTTTTTTAAAGGGAGTTTTTGCGAGATATCCGCTGGAAGAAAAACTGACTGGTGGAGATTATCCACAGGCATTGGTGACAAAAAGAGCTGATTATATTGCGAAGACAAAGGGCACCCGAAGTTTTCCCTGGCGGGTATTAATGATTGCGGGGGAAGACAGGCAGTTGCCATCCAATGATATGGTTTACCGGTTGGGTTCGCCTTCAAGAATCAGCGATGCTTCCTGGATAAAACCAGGCAAGGCTACGGATGAATGGACAATCAATGTAAACCTGTTTAATGTAAATTTTAAAACAGGTGTCAATACCGCTTCTTATAAATATTATATTGACTTTGCCAAACGTTTTGGTTTTACAAGAATCATGATGGATGCAGGCTGGAGCGATAACCTTGACCTGTTTAAAATTAATCCGGATATCAACATGAACAGTATTGTTCAATATGCCAGAGAGAAAGGAATAAAAATAAGTATGTGGACATTGGCCCATACCCTTGAAAGACAATTAGACAGTGCATTGGACAGGTTTAATAAATGGGGTGTTGATTTTATCATGACTGATTTTATTGACCGGGACGATCAGAAAACAGTGAACTTTTATTACCGCGTTGCCAAGGCCTGTGCCGAGCATAAAATAATGATCATGTACCACGGGGCTTTTCCTCAAAAAGGCTTTAACCGCACTTATCCAAACAATATAACAAGAGAAGGCGTGTTGGGTTCTGAATACAATATCGGCAGCGATAAAGCCTCGCCGCCGCATGATGTAACATTGCCGTATACACGAATGCTGGCTGGTCCTTTTGATTATGAACCGCTGGTATTTAACAATGCTACACAAAAGCAATTCCGCACCATTGAAGGAATGGTGATGACGCAGGGCACAAGAAGTCATCAGTTGGCCATGTTTGCAGTGTTTGATAACCCGATGCAGATATTCGGTGGCAATCCTTCGCAGGCCTTACTGGAACCAGCTTTTACTAAATTAATGGGCAGCCTGCCAACCACCTGGGACGAAACCAACATTATTGATGGCAAGGCCGGTGAATACATTGTAACGGCACGTCATAAAGACGCTGACTGGTATATCGGGGCAATGACTGACTGGTCGGCAAGGGATATTGATCTTCATCTTGATTTTCTCGCAGAAGGTATTTACAAAGCCACCATTTGCAAAGACGGCGTCAATGCTGAACGTTATGCAGCCGACTATATTCTGAACGATACGACAGTTAAAAAGAATGATGCATTTAAAATACACCTGGCGCCAGGTGGTGGTTTTTTTGTGAGGCTGGTAAAACAATAAACATGCATGCTGAAATAATAGGTAATATTTAATTGCCTGTGTGATATTGAACCGTATTGGCAATCCTGTTTAGTTCAACTACATCAGTGGCAGCATCAATCTTTTTTTTATTTACCAAAATTGGCCCTGTGCCCTTACCTGTTACAACATGTATTTTCCACCCCGGCTCAGAAGATTGAATGGTACAGGTAACAAGGTTGTTCTCTTTTTTATATTGAATGGAAAGTTTCGTGTTGCCAATCAACAGGTTTTTGATGGAGGCATTTTTCCATTGAACAGGCATTTGCAGGTGGATGGTAATTTCTTTTTTATACGCATCAGGATTCACTCCGAAAAAATATTGAATCAGCGGAATATTCAGGCAACTGATATTCCATGCCTGTACAAACATGCCATAATCGGGTGAAACTTCGTACATGGTGCCCGGTGTTGCATAGCTGAAAGTATTTAGTGTTTGGTGCATATATTTTAGTGCCGTATCTGGCATTCCGTAACGGGCCGCAGCCTCTATTAATCCAGCGCTGCCTGCCGGCATTACGG
>JAYUBR010000067.1:0-2635 GCA_043740775.1 Ferruginibacter sp.
AACACGTATATTGATGTTATTATACGCAAGTAAAGCAAAATTTTTGATATTGAAAATCAATTCATTAGTATTATACAAATTCAATTGTCGTTAGGACAATCCACCATTCGGTGGTCAACATATTTCTATCCGCATCAATAAAAACTCAACAATGATATGCCGTACAAGAGTGCGATGCCAATGAAGCTGCACATAGCTTCTTAGCCCGGACAAAAAATAAAAAACCCACTTCCATAAAAGAAGCGGGCTGTATTTTTAGTCTTTAAAAAAGTACTAGTAACGGTAATGATCTACCTTAAATGGTCCTTCTTTTGGTATGCCCAGATAAGCACTTTGTTCTGGTGATAAAACATCCAGCACCACACCGATTTTGGCAAGGTGTAAGCGTGCAACTTTTTCATCCAGTACCTTGGGTAATACGTACACTTTGTTTTCGTATTTACCGGGGTTGCACCACAATTCAATCTGGGCAAGGGTTTGGTTGGTAAAAGAAGCGCTCATTACAAATGATGGGTGGCCTGTTGCACAACCCAGGTTTACCAAACGACCTTCCGCAAGGATGATCACATCTTTACCTTCGATGGTGTACATGTCAACCTGTGGCTTGATGGTATTTTTGGTATCGCCGTAATTGGCGTTTAACCATGCCATGTCAATTTCAATATCAAAGTGGCCAATGTTGCAAACGATGGCTTTGTCTTTCATTACACGGAAATGTTTCTCCGTAATCAGGTCGCTGCAACCCGATGCGGTTACGATGATATCGCCTTCTTTTACGGCATCAATCATTGGCTTTACTTCAAAGCCATCCATGGCGGCCTGTAAAGCGCAGATAGGATCAATCTCTGTAACAATCACCCGGCAACCTGCGCCTTTTAATGAAGCGGCAGAACCTTTACCTACATCACCATAGCTTCCTACAACGGCTACCTTACCAGCCATCATCACATCCGTAGCACGGCGGATGGCATCTACCAGACTTTCTTTGCAACCGTACTTGTTATCAAATTTAGATTTGGTAACCGAATCGTTTACGTTAATGGCAGGCATCAGCAAAGTGCCTTTCTCCATTCTTTCGTACAGGCGGTGTACACCGGTAGTTGTTTCTTCTGATAAACCTTTGATGCCGGCAACCAGCTCAGGGTATACATCAAAAACCATATTAGTTAAATCGCCACCATCATCTAATATCATGTTCAGCGGACGGTCTGCACCACCGAAGAACAGGGTTTGTTCAATACACCAGTCACTCTCTTCCTGTGTTTGTCCCTTCCATGCAAATACACCGATGCCTGCAGCAGCAATGGCAGCAGCAGCCTGGTCTTGCGTAGAAAATATATTGCAACTGCTCCATTTAACTTCAGCGCCAAGGGCGATGAGAGTTTCAATTAAAACAGCGGTTTGGATTGTCATGTGTAAGCAACCGGCAATGCGGGCGCCTTTCAGTGGCTGGCTTGGTCCGTATTCGGCTCTTAATGCCATCAGGCCTGGCATTTCTGCTTCAGCTAAACGGATTTCTTTGCGGCCCCATTCGGCGAGGCTGATATCGGCAACCTTATTTTTAAGGCTGAAATTGATTGAATTGTTTGTGATTGTTGACATAATTATTTTATTTAGAAAGCAAATGTACCAACACAGTAGAATATTCTGTGGGTTTGTATAACTTTGGGACAGAAGATATAAATAACACCATTTTACAGAACAAAGCACTTATAAACCATGGCCAAAGCAACTGCAAAAGACGATTCAACTATTGATGAAATGGTGCTGGACAGCAAGGACCTTGCGATACTGCACCTGCTGCAAAAAAATGCCCGCATTACGGTAAAGGAAATCAGCGAACAGGTACACCTGAGTACCACACCCGTGCACGAACGCATTAAGCGCATGGAAGCCAGTGGCGTAATAAAACAATACGCCACTTTGCTGGATCATACCAAGGTAAAAAAGGGGCTGATGGTAATTTGTTATGTATCGCTTAAAGAACATAGTAAGAAGGCTGGCGTAAAATTCATCGACAGCATGCAGGCGCTAAATGAAGTGATAGAATGTTACAGCATTTCGGGGGAGTTTGATTTTTTGCTAAAGGTTGTTTGCGAAGACATGAATGCCTACTATAATTTTCATGTAAACAAATTAAGCCAGGTAGAAAACATGGGCAAAGTACAAAGCACGTTTGTGATGGGAATTATTAAGCAGACGCATGAACTTGTATAGCGGCCCCCTCTATCTCCCCCAAGGGGGAGGAAATGTAGAAGATTTTAGCGGAGATTGGTTTGCCTAAACCAGCAGGGTAAAAATATTTTAATCTTCAATTTTTGATAAACTCGTCAAATATCCCCTTTAGGGGATGGGGGTTCATCCCGCTATCATCTTCAAAAACTCTTCCTTCTTTCTTCTGGCCACTTCTATTTCTGTGCCGTCCTGCATCATTACCCTTCCGCCGTTGCTGCGAAGGTATTTTTGTATGTAGTTTAAATTGATGAGGTGCGAATTGTGTACCCGGTAAAAATGATAAGGCACTAACATGTCTTCAAAATCTTTTAATAATTTGGTTACCGTTAAGGTGCGGTTATCCCTGAAAAATATTTTGCTGTAATTGCTGTTGGATTCAATATGCAGGATGTTTTTGATG
>JAYUBR010000068.1:0-2635 GCA_043740775.1 Ferruginibacter sp.
AACGGCTTTGAAAACCACATCAGGCATGACTACAGGCACACTGAACTGGGCCTGCTACTTGAAGATATGCATGACGAAAATGTACTTGTCAATACCGATACTTTATTTTTTATAGACACGGTATTTTACACGATTACCCCTCGCCATTCTTAGACTTCAATGTTATAAAACTAAGTTCAAATTATTGTTCAATCAATGAACAGATGTTGAATGCTTACTGAGTTTGCAACTCAGGATTTGCCCATTGATGCTGTTATAAAATATAAGTTTCAGTAAGCTTCCTTCGGGCATTTTTATTTAAAAATATTTGATGTTGCTTTATTCAACAAGCCCTGCGTTACAAACTCAGAAACAGCAACTCAACTTTTTTCTTTATTCAATTATCATTCGAAAATTTAATTTTATGTTTTGTTCATTCTAAAGATAGCACTGGATTAAGTTTGTGATACCCGTTGGTCTGGAGACCATACGGGGCGGCGTTGTAGAGGCTTGAGGGAACACCAACGGTGGCTGCGCAGCTGAAAAAAATTTATAGTAGCGAATGGTTTGTGGGGACACGAACCAAGGCGAGGGGGAACACCAACGGCGGCTAAAAGATTGACAGGGCTAAAGATTTTGAAATTGTCATTATGATTAATTTTTGAATTTAATTGGGTGTCGTTTAGCATTACAGCCAACTCTTATATTGCCGCATTTAAAAATAGTTTATTGCGCCAATACAGCCAAATGAGTTGTATTCAGCAATAATAAAAACGAAGACTTCTACCACCGTTAGTGTTTGTTAAACCCATTGGTTCTGGAGACCAAACGGGGGCGGCGCTGTAGAGGATTGAAGGAACACCAACGGCTGCGAAAATAAATTTAATTTTAAAAGGTTCTGCTTAATTTCCCGGTTTATTTATTTCCTTCCATAACATTTCCACCGGGATAAATGCCGGCGGTACGGGAAGCCACCTGCCACTTATTATTTTTTCGCATCCATACATCCATTACAAAACCGCTATTGCTAAAGCCTTTGCCTGCAAAGCTTCCTGCCCAGGTGTAAAGAGAAGTTACAATGCCAACATCTCCAAAAACCTGTGCTTTTAATGAAGATTGTTCAAACTTTGTAATGCGTATCCGGTTAAATAAATTATCCAGCCAGGCAGCCCTGTAAGTTACCCGGTTATTAGCAGTGTCCCACGCCTGCAGATAATAATCCGGCGACATAAGCTTTAATAAACCTATGCTGTCATGATTTTGCATAACGTCCATCCATTGCCTGGAAAGACGGATCAACTCAGCCGCTGCTGTTGTGTCAGCAACATTTTTTATTAATGACTGTTTCATTTCTTTTAAAAGAAAATTGTGCCCAATTTCTTTTGCTGCTGATTGAAAAAATAATGCAACGATAAATGATAATAACAGGATATTTTTTTTCATAACTATTCATTTAAAAACTAAGGTAATACAAGTTAGGGATTAAATCAATCCTACTCACTGGTGCAAAAGGACCATACTGGGGCGGCGCTGTAGAGGATTGAAGGAATACTAACGGCGGCTACAGATAGCTGGGGGCTATACGAACGCTGTTTGAAACAACCTACCTTTGCTGAGACGACCATTTAATGTGTAGAAAGATAATTAGAATTACCAGGATAAGTGGAAATTTAATATTTTGTAATTCAAATTACCATTATGAAAATATCGATATTTGCCTTGTCAAAGTTTTTTTTTACTGCGATCTTTTTTTTAATTGGCCACCAATGTATCTGCCAAAAATCAGGCCCATCCCCACATCGTAGTGAAGACAGGGTGTATCTTACCAATAGTTTTTCCCGAGGCATAAAATTTACCACCAGTGACAACAACGGAAATAATAGTGACATCATCAGATCACATAATATCCTTAAAGAAGAAATTTATCAATATAGTTTCCATAAAGATAAAATTAAGGATTCAAGCCTCGTAAAAATTAATTACTATGATACTCTTGGTAACCAAATAACTGTAATACAAGATCCGAATCTTCTGCCAATAATAATACATAAGCTTCCTGAGGGTTCCGTAACTACATACAGCTACCAATATGATAAGAAGGGAAAATTAATAAAACAGGTCTCTGAAAATCCTTTTTTATTTGGACAAATAAATATTGAATATGAATACGATAGTGCTGGAAACATCGCATTCGTATTTTATTATAATAAGGATACAACAACTTTAAAAACAGAAAGGAGAATATATAATTCTAAACAGCAGGTTGAAGACGTGTACACTAAAATCGGGAACTCAGAATTTTATAATTCCGCACAATATTTTTACGAAGAAACAGGTAAGTTGATAAGTGAAAGTATTTTCGACTCAAAAGGGAAAATTTTATTTTCTCATTACTATCAAGATGGCGAGGATCCAGGAAAAAAAATGATATACGTAGAAATGAATAATAATAGGAGGTTACAAAAAGTAATATTTTATGATAATCATAAACGCCGTATAAAAGAAACAACTGATCCTAAAGAAGAACTGCTAAATGATAACGAGGTAAGTGATTATGAAAAATTTATGGGTGTAGACGAGTATAAATACAATAACGACAATACGTTTTTTCAATGGACATCATATACCGGTGGAAAAAAAAATCAGCTCAACCGAC
>JAYUBR010000069.1:0-8699 GCA_043740775.1 Ferruginibacter sp.
TGCTGGTAAGTTCTGCACTGGTAATTTGGTTGTATACAAAATTTATTCCCAAGCCTACCGACAAGGAATCAAGATTGAAAGAAGAGATAATGAAAGACAATTATAATGCATTGGGGGAAAAGGTAAAAACTTTGCAGGAGCAGATGGCCGGCCTTGAAAAGAGGGATAACGAAGTGTACCGGTCTATTTTTGAAGCCAATCCTTTACCGGATAGTGCAAGGGCTAAATTACAGGAAAAATCAAAAGAACTGGATAAAGTAAATGTGATGAGTGACGATGCCTTGAGCAAAACTATTTCGATGGATTTAAATAATATTAGTGCCCGTATTGCGTACCAGGTTAACAGTTATGCTGCCATTGAAAAACTGATCAACAACCAGACAGCTAAACTAGCTTGCATTCCTGCTATTCAGCCGGTGAGTAATAAAGACCTGACAAGAATTGCCAGTGGTTTTGGTTTTAGAATTCATCCGATTTATGGCATTCCTAAAATGCACAACGGGCTTGATTTTACTGCTCCCCAGGGTACCCCAATTTATGCTACCGGCGATGGTACGGTTACTACAGCCGGTGAAGGAACGGGTACCGGAAACCATGTGATTATTAATCATGGTTATGGATATGAAACAGTGTACATGCACATGGTGCGCATTAAAGCAAGAGATGGACAGCGGGTGAAACGAGGAGAGGTAATTGGCTGGGTAGGTAGTACAGGAGCCAGTACCGGGCCACATTGCCATTATGAAGTACATATTAACGGAAGGAAAGTTGACCCGGTTTACTTTTTTTATAACGACCTGAATGCAGAACAGTACGACCGCGTACTAAAACTGGCTGCAACGGGAAGCGCAAAAAGTTTTGATTAAAGAATGCCAGATTGGCAAATACATTAATCAGCAAAAAATTTTTATTTTTATATCCCATTTGATACATGGCTGTACAAACACAAATAGCATTTGATTTTGATAACCTTGCACAACCCCTGTTGCCTGAGCAAAAGGCTGTTGTGAAAAAAGAGAAGGTAATTGTATTGCCCGCTGAAATTACGGCTGTGAAACAAAAATCGACCAGGGGTCGAAAAAGCCTGAAGGAAATGAGCATTGGTGTTGACCTGCTTGATATTCCGGAAGATGAAATTTTGTTTCAAAAAATGTATTACTCCATTGGTAAAGTAGCGGCGATGTTTAAAGTAAACCAATCGCTGATACGTCTTTGGGAAAATGAATTTGATGTGTTGAAACCCAAAAAAAATGGTAAGGGCGACCGGCTGTTCAGGCCGGAGGATATAAAAAATATCCAGTTGATTTATCATTTAATGCGGGAACGGAAGTACACCATGGAAGGCGCCAAGGAGTTTATAAAACATAACAAAAAGGCCGATGAAAAATTTATGGCCATCGCTGCGCTCAAAAAGCTGAAAGATTTTTTAAATGAATTGAAAGCTAATTTATGAGACCGGTTTTAATTACACGAATTTTATCGGATTACACTGATTAGCATCAGGAATTCAATTTTTTGCAATTGATGTAAAATTGATTTTTTTGAAAATTGTGTTAGTCTTTTTTTGCTTCATTATTATTAACTACAATCGTATTCGGCTCGCCGGAAAATTCTACCCCATTGTCTTCCAGTAATTTTTTTATTTGCAGGTTGATGGTTTGTTTTAGCGTATCAAAATCATTTAAAGAAATTGCTTCGGTAAAATATTCGGCAGTAATCGTCATTCCGTTTTTACTGATATCTTTCAAAAAAACAGAATAAGAAAATAGCCGTGGCTCTTTTTCGGCCAATATTTCTTTTGTTGCTGCAATAATACTTTCTGCTTTTGTTACCGGTGTTTTCACCGATAATTCAAGAATTATTTCGGCCCGTCGCTGGGTACGCATACTCCAGTTATCTACAATGGAATCTACCATTTGTTTATTGGGCATGGTAACAATGGTTTTATCGCCGGTGAGTATTCTTGTGCTGCGCAATCCTATTTTTTCTACCCTGCCAATAATATTGTTCACTTTAACGGTATCGCCGGTAAAAAAAGGTTTGTCGAAAAATATTATAAAAGAAGCAATTAAATTTTCGAGGCTTTCCTTTGCACCCAGCGCCAATGCGGCTCCTACAATACTTAAGCCTGTTAATAAATTACCGAGGGGTTGATTAAAACAGGCTTTAATAATCAGCAATACGCCGATGACACCAATGATTACTTTTAAAAAATCCCTTAAAAAAACTACCAGTTGGTTATTTCTTGCATCAGGTGTAAGGTTGGCTTTTTCTTCCAGCACAAAAGCAATAAAATCAATCAATCTTAAAACCAGCAAAATGAAAGATGCAATGATAATTCCTGTACCAATACGGGCTGCAATATCGGCCGTTGTATGGCCGTACAATGTGTATAATAAAATATCGGGGAAGTTTAATTTATCAATGGCAAATACAGAAATCAACAACACCAAAAACCATTCAAAAGGGCCAACAACCAGGTTTACAAAACTTTCCTTGCTTACGGTTTTCCAGACTCTTTTAACAAGACGGAAAAATAACGAGACAATATAACGGGATAGATAATGCTTTAACAGCAGCACCAGCAGGATAGCGCCACCCACTACAAGATAGCTACGGAGGGTATTGTCGAAATAAACCTTATCTAAATAATCCATATTATAAAAATACTATAATGCGGCTACATTATTTTAGTAAAAATTGCAGCAGACCTTCTTTTTGCAATACAAATAATTTGTTGTTACCTGCCTTTATTTGCAGCGCATTGTTAAAAGAAACAGGCAGGGCATATTCTTTTAAATTTAAAGAACCCGGTTTGTATTGATGCAACAAATTTTTGCTGAAACCATACAGGGTATTGCCTATCACATCTGTACTGCTCCAGTTTAAAAAGGGAATCCTGTTTTTAAATGACCCGTAATAATCAAATGTATAAAATCCTTTTGCTGTATCGTAGAGGTAAACAAATTTGTCACGGTCCAAAATTTGTTCGGGGGATGGGGTGCTGTCAAAAATATTTCTAAAATCTACTGTGCTCATTAATACTGTACCATTGTCATCTATTTTTTTCAGCATGGCATCGCCCTCATCAAACAGCCAGATATTGTTATCGTAAGAAGCTGCAATGGCCTTTACTTTAAAAATATTTTGTTGCCGAAGGTTAATGGTATTGCGGATATTCAGGAACCTGTCCATCACCAGAATGGTAGAAAAATTTTTATAATACAGCAACACTTTTAAAGGATTGGTAGCATCAATGGAAAATAGTTTTCCATACTTGCGCACATCATTAAAAACCACCGAATCGCCATTGGGACTTATTTTTTTTAGCTGGTTGGTATTGCTGAGTAAATAAATATTATCAAGGTTATCTATGGTAAAATAAAAAAAATTACCTGGGTAGGTTTTGGTGAAAATATAGGAAGAATCATTTTGCGCCTTGGCATTTGTTACCACCCCTATGCAGTAACAAAAAAGCAATATTATTTTTTTACCCGCTATCATTTGTTGAAATATTTTAGTGTTGTTTTTTCACCATCAAATACTGCATAGGTATCAAAATTTATCCACTCTCCTAAATTAATATAATGGCTGTTTTCGTTTAAAGTAAAATCAATCGGCAAATGCCGGTGACCAAAAATAAAATAGTCCACCTGTTCTTTTTGTAATACTTCTTTGGAATAAATAATCAGCCATTCATTTTCTTCTCCTAAAAATACTTCTTCTTTTTTATCTGCCAGTTCCCTGCTTTTTTGTGAAAAATAATTGGCAATGCCGAATCCGAAATAAGGAGGTAAAATACCAAAGGCCCATTGGCAAAACGGGTTGCGAAAAATCTTCTTTAAAAACTTATAGCCATGATCGCCCGGCCCCTGTCCATCCCCATGACCAACCAAAAACTTTTTTCCATTGAATTCAAAAAATGTGGGTTTAAAATAAACAGGGATATTGAGTTCGGTTTGAAAATAATCCCGCATCCACATATCGTGATTGCCTACAAAAAAATGAATCTTAATACCGGCATCGGTTAGTTCTGCCAGCTTACCCAATAATCGTGTATATCCTCTTGGCACTACATATTTGTATTCAAACCAAAAATCAAACATATCGCCCACAATGAAGATTTCTTCTGCATCATTTTTTATACTTTCCAAAAACTGAACAATTCTTTTTTCCCGTTGCAAACTGGCTGTGGCATTGGGTGCACCCAAATGGAAGTCGGACAAAAAATAAATATTTTTATGGGAGGCTACATTCATTATTGTACTTTCTGGTTCGATGGTGAATGGATGGTACTGTTTAAACAATTTACGCTGTCTTATCCACCAAAAACAAATATACTTCTTTAGGCCCGTGTACACCCGTAACCAATGTTTTTTCAATATCAGCAGTACGGCTCGGTCCGCTGGCAAAGGTTATTAATGAAGGGATGGATGTATATTTTACCTGCACTAATTGCAGCGCATCTTTTATATCGTACACCAACTGATTTGTATAAGCAATACAGATATGTATGGGTGCATATACACTTACGGTACGGCCACTTTGTTGTGCGGCACTCATTACAATAGTGCCGGTTCTTGCCACCAGGTATTCGCATCCGGTGATGGCTGCATCACAGCTTTCAAGATTGATGGTGTTGCTGTATAAAGCATTCCATTGATCTTCACAACAATAAATTTTCATCCATTCTTTTACGTCTATCAGTTGCCGGAGTTGCGCATGGAACTGATTTTCATCGGCACAAAAAATAAATTTGCCTTGTAATTTGGTAAAGGCTTTGGCAAATATAATTTCCAGTTCTTCATTTGCAGGCTGAAACACGGATACTGCTTCATTATTTAATTCAAAAGGCAAAGGCACCGGGGTGTCCAGTGCCTGCTTTATCTTATTCAGTATATTTTCTTTTGCTGTTGAATTAGCCATCCTTCTAAATTTGCGGCGGATTTTTTAATTCTTCTGGCATGGCTGTTTCAGGTTCTTTTGAAACAGTGTCTTCAGGTTTTATATCCAGCGCTTTTTTCTCTTCGTAAGGCCTTTTGCCAATCAATGCTTCCACATCACTTTTAAACAATACTTCTTTTTTCAACAATTCCTTCGCCAATAATTCAACCTCGCCTTTTTTCTGTAATAGCAATTCTTTGGTTCTTACATAGGCAAGACTAATCAGGTTACGTACCTCTTCATCAATCATTTTACCAGTTTCTTCACTGAATGGTTTAGTGAATGTATTCTCCTGGTTGGGATCGTAATAACTGATGTTACCCACTTTGTCATTCATGCCATATACAGTAATCATGCTGTAGGCAATTTTTGTAATTTGCTGCAGATCATTGCTGGCACCCGTGCTGATTTTCCCAAAGAAAATATCTTCACTGGCCCTTCCGCCCAACGTCATGCAAATCTGGTCCATCAACTGATCGGTATTGTACAGGTATTGCTCCTTTGGTGTATACTGCGCATATCCCAACGCTGCTGAACCTCTTGGTACCACCGTTACTTTTAATAATGGATAAGCATGTTCTAAAAACCAGCCACAAATTGCATGGCCCGCTTCATGGTAGGCAATAATTTCTTTTTCTTCGGGAGAGATGATTTTATTTTTCTTTTCCAAACCACCAATCACCCGGTCAATGGCATCCTGAAAATCGCTCATATCTACCGCTTCTTTATTTTTACGGGCAGCAATTAAAGCCGCCTCGTTACAAACGTTGGCAATATCAGCACCTGCAAAACCTGGCGTTTGTTCGGCAAGTTTATAAATGTCCAGCGTGGTAGATATTTTTATTGGCGCAAGATGAACTTTAAAAATAGCTTCCCTGCCCACCATGTCCGGTTTGTCGATCGTTATCTGACGATCAAAACGTCCCGGACGTAATAACGCTGAATCCAGTACATCCGGCCTGTTGGTAGCTGCTAAAATGATGATGCCCAAATCGGTACCAAAACCGTCCATTTCAACCAGCAACTGATTGAGGGTATTTTCTCTTTCATCATTGCTCATCATCATGTTCTTGCCTCTTGCCCGTCCTATCGCATCAATTTCATCTATAAAAATTATGCAGGGTGCTTTTTCCCTGGCTTGTTTAAATAAATCTCTTACACGGCTGGCACCAACCCCCACAAACATTTCCACAAAATCACTACCACTTAAACTAAAGAAAGGAACCTGTGCTTCGCCCGCCACCGCTTTTGCCAGCAATGTTTTACCGGTACCCGGAGGCCCGATCAGCAAAGCACCCTTTGGAATTTTACCACCTAAAGCCGTATATTTTTTTGGGTTTTTTAAGAAGTCTACAATTTCCATTACCTCAACTTTTGCTTCATCCAAACCGGCCACATCGCCGAAGTTGATGTTAACCCTGGAAGCCTTGTCAAACAAAGTAGCTTTTGATTTACCAATGTTAAAAATTCCGCCCGGTCCGCCACTGCCACCACCTGGCCCGCCTACTTTCCGCATCATCATTACAAATAATAACCCTATCAATAAAATGGGTAACAGCGTAGTTACGAGCTGGCCAAAAAATTCACCTTCGTCATCCGGAGAGTCAGCGATTTCGGGTATGTTGGGATATTTTTTATAAAAATCCTGCATCTGGGATGCAAAGGTTTTTTCATCTACTATCGGAAAAAATAACTGCGGACCGGGAACTTTAGAAGCATTGTCCACATCATATTGTTTGCCCATAATTGCCCGGTACACATCCTGCTTTTTGTTAAGGCTATCTTTTTTTATAAAAACCCTTACAATTTTTTTATTGCGGATGGTTTTAATACTTTCCACATCGCCCTGCCTTACCAGTTCTGTAAATTTTACCTGGTTGGTTTCTACCCCTAAAACTCCAAGGCCCCTGTAGGCATTGTACGCCAAAATACCGGCAAATACAAGGCCGTATACCCAGTAAATATTAAAACGGTTTTTGTTTTTTTGTTGATTATCATCTCCAATCGGTGGAATATTATCCGGGTTGAATTTCCGCTTCGGTACAGGTTTTTTATCTTCTGACATATTTGCTTGCTTACAATATTTATTATGATTACTATCTTTTTTGAAGATAGTCTTATTGATGATTTAATCGTTGTGTTCGGTTACGGAAGCGTCGCTCCACATTTCTTCCAGTTGATAAAATTTTCTTGGCTCAGGTAACATAATGTGTACCACTACGTTCACGTAATCAATTAATATCCACTGCTGGGCCTGCTTTCCTTCGTGTTTGTAGGGAGGTTCGCCACATTTTAATTTTACGTCCTCTTCAATAAAATCGGCAATGGCTTTTAACTGGGTGTTATTACTTGCCTGGCAGATGATAAAAAAATCTGCTACCGCTTCTGGTATTTTACGAAGGTCGAGACTTACAATATTTTCACCTTTTTTTTCCTGTATGGCGTGAATGATTGCCTTTATAATTTTACTTTTTTTGGTTAGCCGGGTTATGGTATTTTTTTTTCTGTTGGCCAATAATGTAAGATTGTTCAAATTATATACTGTTTTAATTAACTGTTTACACGGTGTTGTCATGTGTATACCTGTAGACGAACGTAAGATTGTTTTGTTTTATGATTGCCTGCATGTAGCTTGCAATTGTTATCAAAAGTACTAATTCTTTACCAATCGTTGCATTATGCCCACTACCAATCCTTCGTTTATTGTTTTAGATTCGGTTGACAGTACCAACAACTATGCCATGGCAAAAGTTCATGCAGGTTTGGCGAAGCATGGTGATGCATACTTTGCTTTTAACCAAACCGGTGGAAAAGGGCAGCGTGGAAAAAACTGGCACACTGGTAACGGACAAAACATAGCGCTTAGTATTGTAATTGCTCCTTTGCAGTTGTATGTACACGAACAATTTAAATTATCTGCTGCAGCAGCACTTGCCTGTGTAGATTTTTTTAATGCATATGCCGGAGACAAAACAAAAATAAAATGGCCCAATGATATTTACTGGGATGACAGAAAGGCAGCAGGCATTTTAATTGAAAATGTTATCGGGCGCAAGAAGGCTGGCGACATCAATGCGAGGGTAAATAAATCAGGTGCTTTCTGGAAGTATGCAGTGGTTGGCATTGGCATCAACATCAACCAGGAAATATTTGGCAACGAGCTTGGTAAGGCGATATCCTTAAAACAAATAACAGGGCAGGATTTTGATGTAACCGAATTGGCTAAACAACTACAGGTAATGGTTTTAAGTAAATTCGACGAATTGAGTACCCTGCCTTTTGAAAAAATATTGCAGCAATACAATGAACGTCTGTATAGAAGAACTGAAACTGTTCAATTAAAAAAAGGCAATATCATTTTTGCTACAACCATTAATTCAGTAACTGAAAGCGGCCAGCTTTTTACAACAGACCTGATTGATAACTTTTTTAACTTTGGTGAAGTTGAATGGTTGTTATAAAAAAGGCCACACCCAGGCAGCCCTTTTTACAGTAAGTTTTTTAATGTTTATTTATACAGATAATTCAAACCTATTACGTCATCGGCGTTAAATGTGCGATTGCCTCCGTTAGAGCAGGCCAGCATCCATGAACCCGCAGCATTAGTTGCGTCAGCAGGTGTGCCAGGGATTAAAATAGCGCCAACGGTGGAAGCACCTTCATTACTGGTAGTACCACCACAACTAATGCTTCTGTCAAAATAATCGGTGTGACGCATACCGAAACAATGGCCTAATTCATGTTATATAACACTG
>JAYUBR010000070.1:0-8692 GCA_043740775.1 Ferruginibacter sp.
GTTTTTACAGGGGAAAAAATTTCCATCATTATCCTTAAGGCCTTGATCAATATTTTGGAGCGGTTGATTGTTAAAAGGATTTATTAATTTTATATTGGACATTTTTAGTTTTGGTTGTACAATTGTATGGCATTAAAAGCTACATGTCCATTAAATTTTTTTACAATCATTATTTTTATTAAGAAGGCATTTACTGTGCAATACTTTTTAAATATTCTCCGTATCCGCTTTTCTTTAAAACCTCGCCTAAAACCAATAGCTGCTCTTTGTTTATAAATCCCATGCGCCACGCAATTTCTTCTGGACATCCAATTTTTAAACCCTGCCTTTTTTCAATTACCCTAACATATTCACTGGCATCATTCAGCGATTCAAATGTACCTGTATCCAGCCAGGCAAATCCCCTGTCTAATACACCTACCTTTAGTTTTTTATTTTTAAGATAAATCCTGTTTACATCTGTAATTTCATATTCACCTCTGGGACTTGCAGGAATATTTTTGGCAATATTTACTACTTCATTATCATAAAAATATAAACCAGGTACCGCAAAATTACTTTTTGGATGGGCTGGCTTTTCTTCAATACTGATAGCATTTAATGCATCATCAAATTCAACTACGCCATATCGTTCGGGATCGCTAACCGGGTAAGCAAATATAACGGCACCATCGGGATCAGCCGAATCCTGCAGCAATTTACTAAAGCCGCTTCCGTAAAAAATATTATCTCCCAAAACCAGTGCTACGCTGTCAGTGCCAATAAATTTTTCGCCTATAACAAAAGCCTGTGCAAGGCCATTGGGTACTTCCTGTTTTGCATACGATATTTCGCAACCCCATTGAGTGCCGTCACCCAACAGGCGCATAAACTGGGCCTGGTCGTCGGGAGTAGTAATGATCAGTATTTCCCTGATACCTGCCAGCATTAAGGTACCCAGCGGATAATAGATCATTGGTTTATCGTAAACAGGCATTAACTGTTTACTGATACCCATTGTTATGGGGTACAACCTGGTACCGCTTCCACCTGCCAAAATAATTCCTTTCATGTTGCCCTGTTTCCTAAAAGAGAAACTGCTTTTTATCGTTTATCATATTGTTGCTGGTAATAATTTTGATAATTTCCACTCGTAACGTCATTAAGCCATTCAGTATTGCTCAGGTACCAGTCTATTGTCTTTGATATACCCTCTTCAAATTGAAGAGAGGGCAACCAACCCAATTCATTTTTAAGTTTGGTAGCATCAATCGCATAACGCAAATCGTGGCCGGCCCTGTCTGTAACATACGTAATCAGTTTTTCAGAAGCGCCTTTTTCGCGGCCCAGTTTTGTATCCATCTGTTTACACAATTCCTTCACCAGGTCGATATTGGTCCATTCATTGTGCCCGCCAATATTGTATGTCTCACCAATTTTACCTTTGTGAAAAATAACATCAATCGCTCTTACATGATCTTCTACATACAACCAATCCCTTATGTTTTCGCCCTTGCCGTAAATGGGTAAAGGTTTATTGTTGATGATATTGTGAATGCAAAGAGGAATTAATTTTTCGGGAAAATGAAAAGGTCCGTAATTGTTGCTGCAGTTGGAAATTTTAACGGGCATGTGGTAGGTATGGTAAAACGCCCGTACCAAATGATCGGAAGCCGCTTTGGATGCGGAATACGGGCTGCGGGGATCATAAGCTGTTTCTTCTGTAAAAAAGCCTTCCGCGCCCAATGAGCCATACACTTCGTCGGTAGAAATATGGTAGAAGATTTTATGGTCGAAATTATCTTTCCAGCATTCTTTGGCGGTTTGCAAAAGGCAACCTGTACCCACCACGTTGGTAGTAACAAACGCCAGTGGATCGGTAATAGACCTGTCTACATGACTTTCGGCGGCACAATGTAATACTGCGGTAAAAGAATGCTTGTCAAATAAGGTTCGTAAAAAAGGCAGATCGGTTATATCGCCTTTTACAAATTCATAATTGGGCTGCGCCTCAATGTCTTTTAAATTTTCGAGATTACCGGCATAGGTAAGTTTATCAAGATTTACAATTTTGTATTGCGGGTATTTGGTAACAAACAACCTTGTTAAATGAGAACCAATAAAGCCTGCGCCGCCAGTAATTAAGATAGTGTGCATGGGTTAATTATTAAAATTCTGTAAAAGTAGAAATAAATATTTAAGTAAAGCGCAGTTCGGGGTATTACAAAATGATTAAGTCAATGAATAAATCTCAATATCTTTACTGACATCATTAATAAACGATAATGTAATTTAAGTATGCAAGACCCATTGGCGAGTGTGCCTCATATTTTGTCGTACTATGATGTCCTGCTTACCCCAATTTACTTTTTACTACTGGTGCTTTGGGTTGCTCATTGGAAAAAAAAATATTATCGACACTCTGCCTTTAAAAAATATATAATTCCTGCCTTTACAATTAAGGCTCTTTCTTGTGTTTTATTAGCATTATTATATGAATTTTACTACGGTTACAGTGATGCGCATAACTATTACACAGGGGCTCTTGAAATTTGGAATGCTACAAAGCATAGCCCGTTGTATGGCCTGGAGCTTGTATTTGAACCCATGGGAAAATGGTCTCCTGCTGTGCAACAATTTAGTGTACACATGTCCTACCCGGGTTTTTCGGCAGGCATAACAAATATGTTTAGAATTTCAGGCTTAATCGGCATGTTCTGTTTTGGCACATATTTACCTATTGCGTTAGTTATCAGCCTCCTTAGTTTTTTGGGAAGCTGGAAAATTTTTAAGGTGTTTGCAGAAGAATTTCCGGCCTATTATAAAAAAATCGCTTTAACCTGTTTGTTTGCGCCTTCCTTCGTTTTTTGGGGAACTAATATTTTAAAAGATCCTTTATGCATTTACGGATTGGGATTGTGTGTAGAATCACTATACAGGTTATTTAAAGGAAAAATCAGCTTCTCCATTTTGATAAAAATATTGATCGGGTCTTTTTTAATGCTGTCTTTAAAAAGTTATATTTTTTATATTTTTTGTGTGGCAGTTTTTTTTAGTGTCTATGTAAATGTGGTTTCGAAGGTAAAAGTTCACTTTAAAATCTTTATACGATTAGGAATGATTGTAGTGGTATTGTTTGCAATAGTGTTTGTTGTAACACAACGGGAGTTTTTAGCAGATATATTTGCCAAAGGGCTTATGAACGAAGTAACCGTCGTACAAAATGTGCAAAAAGACCAGGGAGGATCTGTATATGTTTTACCAGATGTAGATGACGGCAGTTTTTCGGGCGTTGTAAAAACCTACATACGATCTTTAAATGTGGCCTTATTCAGGCCCTACCTTTGGGAAACACCTAACATCATCGCACTTGCCAATGCACTCGAGTCTTTCGCCGTGTTGCTGCTTACCTTTTATCTTATCATCAGATTAAAAGTTGCCGGCTTCTTTATTTTTGCTTTTGAAAATCGAATACTGGCATTTTCTCTTATGTTTACGTTATTGCTCGCTCCGCTCGCGGGCCTTGTTTCATTTAATTTTGGCACGCTTGTAAGATATAAAGCTCCCGCAGTGCCATTTTATTATACTTATCTCATCATACTTTTTTGCAAACTCAAAGACAAAAAAGCTGTAGCAAAAGTTGAAGTGCATTAAAGGTTAGCTGGTTTTTGATGACAAACTGGTTTAATATAGTTAAAAACAAACTTCAGTTACCCCCAACGATCTTTTTTTTAAACAATCAATTTTAGTGAAATGCCCTATTTTTGAAAACTATAGTTTTTTACAAAACGAATCTATTTCCCCAATTTTCAATAGAAAACAACATTGCTTCGGTTTAAAAAAGAGTTACAGTTAATACAATTATTACGTGGTATCGCCTGTGTATTGGTAGCATTAATGCACATAACCATAACCTTCTCCCAAACATTTCACTCTTATTTTTTATGGAATTTTTTTAAATTCGGAGGTGGAGGGGTTGATATTTTTTTTGTGTTAAGCGGATTTATAATAACGTACAGCAACCGCCAACATATTGGAAAACCAGGCAACATTTTCAAGTTTGTAAAAAAGAGATTGATTAGAATTTTTCCTATCTACTGGATTATCATAAGTTTTTTTTTAACAATTCAGCTTACACTTCCCGTCTTTTATGCAACTCATTTTCAAATGAATTTTGCTAATATTTTTTCTACTTATTTTTTGCTGCCCAACCACAATATGATGAACGGCGTAAGCTGGTCGCTTACCAACGAATTATTTTTTTACCTGCTCTTTTTGCTGGCATTGTTGATCCCAAACAAAAATGTTATTCTTGGGCTGCTGGCGGTATACCTTATCTTTTTAACCCTGCTTCCTGCATTTTCATTTAATTCCCTTAACAATCACAATAGTTTTATACAATTGCTGTTATTTCCTATGAATATTGAATTTTTACTGGGGATATTGGTAGTTTTTTTTGTAGATAAGTTTCCAAATAAATGGATTTTTCCCTTTCTTATTGCGGGCCTTGTTTGCTTTATTGTATCCGCTGCCTATTATACTGAACTGTCACAGGCCTTTAGCGGATATAGCAGGATCATTATGTTTGGCTTTCCTTCTTCTCTTATCATATTGGCGCTGGTTAAGTATGAGTTAGTTATTCACATTAAAGTGAATAATCTATTTTTGCAATTAGGAGATGCATCTTATTCTATTTATCTCTTTCATTTACCAATAGTAGTGGCTTTTTTTAAAATTATTACCAGAATGCCCGTTGCCAATCATTTAGTACTTGTTTCACTAAGCTTTGGCTTATTGGCAGCAGTTTGCTATACCGGCCACATTATTTATAAAAAAATTGAGAGACCCTTAATTAAATGGCTTAATATAACTTTAGCCTAAATTTTATAGTACCAATGAAAATATTACATGTTCTATATTCCGGTTTGGGGGGTCATGGCAATGTTTTTTTTTCGATGGTTAAGGGTGATGTAAATAAAGAAATGGAATATGAAGCTTTGTTTTACGGTATTGAGAATGTAAGGGAAGAATACATTGAGCAGTGTGAAAAAAATAAAATAAAATTTTTTATTGCTAAGAAAAAAGATGGCATTGATATCCACTATTATAATAAGATTCTTCAAAGTATTAAAATAAGTAACCCGGATATTGTTTTTTTACATGGAAGCGCTTATATATTGCCCGCAAAAATTGCCGGGTATTTATCAAAAAAAAAATACAAAATAATTGTCAGAGAAACCCAGGCTAACCATTTAAAAACGACCCTGCAGTGGCTAACACTTTCTGTTGCAATGCAGATGGCAAATAAAATTGTATGTTTAACAACGGAGTTTAATGAGCAAATAAAGGAAAAAATCAAGTGGCTTTATAGAAAGAAGAAGGTAACTGTTATACCCAACGGAATTGATTTATCAGTATATCAGCCTTCCAAAAAAAAACCAGATGATTCTGTGGTCATTATTGGCATGCAAAGCCGGATTATAAATATAAAAGATCATGCAACATTACTAAAAGCATTTGCAGCAGTTAAAAAATTTAAAAGCAACACTGGTAAAAAATTAATGTTGAAAATTGCCGGCGATGGTGAGCTGAAAAATGAGTTGATTAACCTTTCAAAACAGTTGGGTATTGATAAGGATGTTATATTTACCGGTATGCTGAATGAAATTGAATTAGCAGGATTTTTAAATTCTTTAGACATATACATTCACGCTTCGTTTGGTGAAACAATGAGTACTGCTATAATGCAGGCAATGGCTTGCGGACTGCCGGTTATTGCATCGGATGTAAATGGCATCAATAACATGATTACCGGTTTTGTAAATGGAATTTTAGTGCCGGTAAAAAACGAGTTGCTGATGGCGCAAGCAATAGATGATTTAATTAAGGATCCTTTATTAAAACAATCGCTTGCCCAAAATGCCCGAATATATGCCATAAATAATTTTTCAAATCAAACCATGTTTTACAATTATAATACCAAATTATTCGCCCAATAATGTGTATGGTTTATACATGCAATTTTTCTTAACTAATTTTATAATTAAATGATCTTAGTTTAATAATAATAGACAGAATGATAAAATCTTTTTTTAAATCTCAGGTTGAAAATTTTCAGCGGTTCATCGGCACTTATGACTTACTTAAAATACAAAGCATACATCAGGAAACTGAATACAACAGGCTAAAAGAACAGATGCAGTTAAAGCTTCCGGATAATATTGCCCTGTCTGGATTTAAAAAATATTCTCAAACAGATGAAGATGGAATTATTGAAGAAATCTTTAACCGCATTCCTAACAATAAGACTTTTCTTGAAATCGGTATTCAAACCGGTATAGAATGTAATTCCCTTTACCTGTTATTGAAAGGGTGGAAAGGAACCTGGGTGGAAGGAAGTGTGAAATACTGCAAAGCCATAGAAAAAGAATTGAACGGAAACAGTTTTACAGATAAATTATCGGTGGTCAATTCTTTTATTGATAAAGAGAATATTGTCGAAATTTTTAAACGGTCCTTTGCTTTCTTTAACTCAAAGGAACTTGACTTTTTTTCGCTGGATATTGATGGTAATGATTATTATATAATGGAAGAGCTGTTTAAAAGTTCAATATTTCCCAAAGTAGTTTGTGTAGAATACAATGCAAAATTTCATCCTCCACATAAATTCAAAATCAAATATAATAAAACACATGTTTGGGATAAAACAGATTACATGGGTTGTTCCTTGCAGGATTATGCTGACCTTTTCACATCTTTCCACTATACGTTGCTTTGCTGTAATCTACCAGGCATAAATGCTTTTTTTGTTAGAAACGATTTTGCACCTCTGTTTAAACAATACACCATAAATGAAATATATCAACCCTACCGTTATTATTTAAGTCCTATAACCCAGGCGCATAAACCTTCTTTAAAATATTTAAAAGATATTTTACACTAAAATAATCTGTCGATGTACGGTGGTTTTTAAAAATATATTTATGAAGTTGAAAGTTTTAATTGATGCAACGACAGTACGACAGAAAAAGGACGGGCTATCGCAATATATTATCGGGCTTATTAATAACCTTCCTGAAACCTCCTTTGAAATATTTGAATATATCATTCTTATTAATCCGGTGGTAGATAGAGAAGAACTTTCCGTTGCATTAGACTCTGGAAAATTTACCGTTCTTAAAAAAAAAATAAATCCTATTGGTCCTAAACGGGATTGGGATATGTTTTGGTTTCTGCTAAAAAATAAACGCCGGTTTAACCTTTTTCACAGCACCTCGAACCAGTATCCATTATTTTTAAATAAGGGCATTGCAACGGTGCATGATATTATTTTTTCCCAATATTTAGATGCTCCCTGGTGGACCTTTAATTTTGCCAAACGTTATCTGAATATTGTTGTAAGAAACTCTCTTTATAAATCGGCAGCGGTAATTTCCGTGTCTGAAGCAACGAAAAAAGAAGTGGCGAGTCATTATAAAATCGGGGATGAAATAAAAAACAAAATACAGGTAATTTATGAAGGTTGGGAGCATTTATTATCTGACAGTAAAGACGCAGACACACCACAACTTCCTTTTGGCTTTACTAATTATTTATTTTATGTAGGCGGAAGCCGTGTTCATAAAAATTTGTCTGGTTTAATTAAAGGGTTTATTATTTCCCGGGATAAAATTCCGCAAAAAACAAAACTGGTCATTAGCGGGGATATTCAGTACCTGAATACCGAAGATCAAAAAATGGTAGATGAGTTAAATAAAGAGGGTGAAAAAATCATTTTTACGGGATTAGTGTCCAATGATATTTTGAAGGAAATCTTTAAAAATGCCGATGCATTTATATTTCCTTCGCTGCATGAAGGATTCGGTATTCCGGTACTGGAATCCTTTTATTTTAAAAAGCCATTGCTTTGCTCCAATACCACTTCGCTCCCTGAAATCGCTGGCGATGCTGCCCTTTATTTTGATCCTGCCATACCGCAGGACATTGCAAAAACGATCATCTTTTTTTATCAAAATCCTTTAATATGGCAATCGATGGTTGAAAAGGGGCAACAACGTTTAAAGTTTTTCTCCTGGAAAAAAACAGGGGTTGAAACGGCTGAGATGTACAAAAAAATTCTACTGAAATAAGGTTCAAAAAATCTAAAAAAATTAAAAAGTATTTTTTGTTTAGCTCCTTTCGATGGCTTGCAACTGCTTTTGCACGACATACTGATCACACTTTTGCCTATAAATATCTATAATAATCTTTTCATCAAAATCTGCCAGCACTTTCTTTCTTCCGGCAACGCCCATTTTTTCTCTTTCTTCAATTGGCAAAAGAATTAGTTTTTCCATCTGATTTGCCAGGTCTTCCACATTCTTAATCTCACATAAGTAACCATTTACACCATCTTCCACCACCTCTACGCAACCTGGAATACGGGTGGTGATAATTGGCTTTTCCATAGCCGCTGCCTCCAGCAAAATTCTTGGAATACCCTCCCGGTAAGATGGCAGGACAATTACATCCACATTTTCAATATAAGCCTTCACATCATTGGTGCTGCCCAGATATTGAACGATTCCTTCCTGTTGCCATTTTTCAAGAACCTCAAGCGCAATAACTTCCGGATTATCGTAATCAATCTGACCAAGCAATAAAGAAGTTAGTGCATATCCTTTTTTTAAAAGTAATTTACTTGCTTCAACAAATTCTTCAATCCCTTTATCAT
>JAYUBR010000071.1:0-2628 GCA_043740775.1 Ferruginibacter sp.
ATATCGCTTAAGGTTAGTTGATAAAGATGCAAACAGCACTTACAGCGAAATCCGTATAGTTAAAGGGTTTTCCACTGCATTTGACTTTACTATTTTTCCTAACCCTGCTACAAGAAATACTAAAATTACAGTTGCAGATATTACCGGCCTGTCAACCCTTCAGGTTATTGACAATACCGGAAGGTTACTAAAAACAATGAGCGTTAGCGCCGGTACTACAATGGAAATAAATAATCTTCAAACCGGTGTGTACCGCCTGCGGCTTATTACAAATGGCGCTGCGCAATCTCTTACAAAAACACTCACTGTTATACAATAAAAACCACCCGCTATAAAATCCACCAAAGCTGCCTTATCCGGGCAGCTTTTTTATTTTCATCACAAAATTATTTATTGCCCATAGCGCATTTAAAATGTGTTCCAGCTATGCATGATTTCGTTTTAAAAAATGGTAAGCCTTCGCTACCTGTACATTTTTCAGTTTAAATATTTGTGCGTTGCTTTTTAAAAATGATAACTACCACCAATACCTGTTTCGTTTTAATATTATTAATCCGATAGAATAAAAAAATCTGACAAATTTCAATAACTTACCATCATGATTAAACTATTTGGTATTCCTTATGATGGTAATTCTTCGTTTTTAAGAGGGCCTGCCCTGGCCCCGCCCCGTATCAGGCTGATGAATACGGATGGCTCTGCCAATTCATTTTGTGAAAATGGAAAAGATATTTCAGCAGGGATTGCATTTAGAGATGGTGGTGATATGCTGTTTGCAGACACTGATCCGGCGGCAGTTTACTCCGGCATCAAACAAAAAATTGAACAGGAATTAACAGGCGGTGATAAAATTATTTGCCTGGGTGGAGACCACTCCATTTCTTTTCCTGTTATTGAAGCGTTTGCACACAAGTTTAAAGATTTGCATGTACTACACCTGGATGCACATGCTGATTTGTATCACAACTTTGATAACAATCCTTTTTCCCATGCTTCTCCTTTTGCCAGGCTGATGGAAAAAGGGATTGTAAAATCGCTT
This sequence comes from Ferruginibacter sp., assembly GCA_043740775.1. Classification (GTDB taxonomy): domain Bacteria; phylum Bacteroidota; class Bacteroidia; order Chitinophagales; family Chitinophagaceae; genus Ferruginibacter. The sequence goes on from JAYUBR010000071.1 coordinate 1,040, forward strand.
ACCCAGGTTGGCATAAGAACACTCAATACACACCAGCGGGAACAGGCCAGTCATTTTAAGGCAACAGTAATTGAGATGAAAAATTTCAGTTATGATTTTATACAATCTTTACCATCGCCATTGTATATTTCATTAGACCTGGATGTTCTTGATCCGGCTTTCGCACCGGGTGTATCGCATCACGAACCCGGAGGGTTAACCACCAGGGAATTAATTACCATCATCCAATACATCCCTGTTTCAATTGTTGGAGCAGATATAGTGGAATATAATCCTGTAAGAGATATCAACAACATGACTGCCATGGTGGGCTATAAGCTATTGAAGGAACTGATATCAAAAATGATGGATTAACAGTACACTTGGCATATTAAGGCAATAGAAAAAGTAATCTAAAAAAAATTGTACAATGGAGGGTGCTCCTGTTTTAAATCTTCTTGTGCATATCTTCTTCAACGTTGGTACAATAAATTTTGATTAAAATATATGACGCTCAATTTTTGTCAGGATTTTTTGCGTATATTTAAAACCGATGATTAATCTTATGAATTCCGCAATAGGGTTATCTGATTTTTTTGAAAAGACACCTGACTTGGTCTGCGTTGCCGGTAAAGATGGATTTTTTAAAACAGTAAATCCGGTAGTGATTAAAAAATTAGGATATACCGGCCATGAATTATTATCTAAACCCATCCCGGAGTTTATACATCCTGAAAATAAAAAACTTACCGAAAAAAACAGAACAGCATTGCTTAAGGGCAAAGTACTGCACAATTTTGTAAACCAGTATCTTACTAAAAAAGGTGAAACTGTATGGCTTGAATGGACTTCCCTGTATTTTTCTGAAAGTGAGTTAGTGTTTGCCATTGCAAAAGACATCACCAAAAGAAAACAGGCTGAAAATGATATTGAAGAACAATATAAAAAATTTAACTACTCATTTTAAAAGCAATGTAGAAAAAGAAAGAAAATATTTAACGTATGAGTTGCATGAAGAACTTGCCCAGTTAGCATTTGCTATAAAAATGGATGTTGAATCCATTGCAGAAAATAGGTCCTTTCTATCTGAATCCTCCAAAACTTCTGTTGAACATGCATTGGCAAATTTCCCGCTTACTTATTAAAACATTACAAAGAATTTTGTTTTCTATCAGCCCGGCTATTTTGCATGAATTTGGATTGAATGCCTCACTGGAGTGGCTTTGCAAAGAATTTTCTGCTTTGTATGATATACCCTGCGTTTTTAAAACCGCTTATGATGAGCAGCGGCTGACCGGGGAAATAAAAACAGATTTTTCAGAATTTGCCAGGAAGCCCTTTCGAATATTATTGACCATGAAAATGCAGTAAACGTACATATTTCTATCACAGAAACAAATGACAAAATAAAACTTTGCATCAACGATGATGGAAATAGATTTGACATAAATCAGCAAAAAGAAACACCTGGGTTTATAAGTATGCGGGAACGTGTTAACTCCATCAACGGTGAATTATTTACTCACCTTACGCAAAATAAATCATAACCTTGTTCAATAAAATCGACTGACTGTGGAAAACTTTGTAGACTTATATACCGACTACCTGAT
>JAYUBR010000072.1:0-2627 GCA_043740775.1 Ferruginibacter sp.
TAATATGCTGGATATAAACTATGGCATATTAAAAACTACAACACTTGGAACACGAAAAATAAATGACCGCCTGGACTTAACTTCAAAATATGGCTACACTCCTAAAAATTGGAAAAATGTAAGCATTGCATTATTAGGACAATTAAGGTCACAATTAACCAGCGGATATGAATATAATTATTTTGGCACATCAGTTAAAAGAAGGAATTCAGGTTTTTTTGCACCGGCCTATATCATAGTTGCACCAGGTATTAACTGGACCCCGGTTCCATGGTTTTCCCTGTTTGGTTCACCTGTTGCAACAAGATGGACCATCGTAAGTAATGGTCCTTATAGCTATGCATCACAGGGAGGTATTTTTGATGGTCATACAGAAACGCCTTTGGCTACTTTATATGGGGTTAATCCCGCAAAAGAACACAAGGGCGAATTCGGCGCTTTTGTTACAGCATCTTTACGAAAGAATATTTTAAAAAATGTTGCCTATATCGGTAAATTAGATTTGTATAGTAATTACCTGGAAAAGCCGGCAAACGTAGATGTGTTATGGACAAATCAGTTTAAACTGAAGGTTAATAAATTTATCCAGGTAAGTTATTCTTTAGATATTTTGTACGACGATGATGTTAAAAACCCTGTTGCGCCAACACATTCTTTAGGTTTACAGATGTTATCCACTTTAGGAGTGGGTTTTGCGCTTAATTTGTAATTCTCTCTTAACTTATTTATACATTTGTCCTCCCGCTAAAAAACCGGGGGATTTTTATTCATATAATTTTTTACTTTGACTAATACTACATACCAAATAAAACTTGATCAGTTTGAAGGACCATTTGACCTGCTGCTTTTTTTTATTGAAAGGGATGAATTGGACATTTATAATATTCCAATTACAAAAATTACCAACGACTTTTTAGATTTTATTCACCAAACGGAAAAGCTGAATATTGAACTGAGCAGTGAGTTTATTTTATTTATCAGCACACTGATGCGCATTAAGGCAAAAATGCTGATTCCACGCAAGGAGGTTGATGAACAGGGAAATGAGATAGATCCAAGACAGGAACTGATAAACAAAATTCTGGAATATAAAAGATTTAAAGATGCCTCCACCAAGATGGCGGAAATGGAAGAAATACGGATGCTGATGCTGAAAAGAGGAAACCTGCAAAAGGAATTATCGCAAATTGGTGAAGAAGCGGGTGAAGGCACAGAAATACAAGCCGTTACTTTATTCAAGCTGATGAAGGCTTTTGAAAAAGTAGTACAAAGATTGCACGACAAAAATAACCGGCCGGTACATACTGTTGTTCAATATAACTATACAATGGAAGAAAGCAGGGATTATATGTTAACCACCTGCCGCACAGCCGGGAATGCCTCTTTCGAAAAAATATTTGAAGTATGCCAGGATCGGATTCATGCGCTGTTTCTGTTTTTGAGTTTACTGGAATTATCCCAGCAAAAATATTTAATTATTGTAATCGGAGAAGGAAGAAATAACTTCCTTGTAGAGTATAATGAAAACAGGGAAGAGGATAATAGCATCCCACTTGATTACAATGAAATGACCAGTTTTAATTAATTGCACCCCCCTTTAAACCTGGGTATTTTTTTGCTATTTTGTCAGTTAAATGTAATGGTATTATATTTGATGTTTAAACATCGAATATAAAAAAATAAAAATCATGAAAACAATATTGTACAAAGCAGCCGATAGAGGCAAAGGAGATTATGGATGGTTACAGCCAAATTATTATTTTAGTTTTGGCCAGTATCACAATCCCAAAAACATACATTTTGGTGCATTAAGAGTATTAAACGATGATTATATTGCGGGCGGTGGCGCATTTCCTTCACATCCGCACGATAATATGGAAATTGTGACCATTCCTTTTACCGGTGCATTGAAACATAAAGACAGTACTGGTGGTGAAGGCATTATTAAAGCAGGTGATGTACAAATTATGAGTGCAGGTACAGGCGTTCAGCATTCTGAAGCAAATGCTTCCGCAACTGATTCTGTTACACTTTTTCAGATATGGGTTTTTCCGAAAGAGAACAATATAAAACCCAGGTATGATCAACGGGCATTTGATACCAGCGAGAGAATTAATAAATGGCAATATATTGTTAGTCCAGACAAAAATAATAATGCCTTATGGATAAACCAGGATGCCCGTTTTGCATTAACTTCTCTGCAAGCAGGTAAAACAATTTCTTACACTAACAAGTTTACGGGCAATGGTGTTTTTCTGGTTGTGATTAAGGGTTCTGTAAAAGTTGAAGAAACTGAGTTGAATAATAGAGACGCATTGGGTATTGATGGTACAGATAGTTTTACTGTTACAGCAAATGACGATGCAGAATTGCTTGCTATAGAAATTCCAATGAATTGAGATTGTTGTCTCCTTGAGAATTTATCCCGCTGTTAAAGCAATATTACCTTCTTAAGCAAATGGAGAATTGTAGTATAACAATTCTCCATTTAATAAATAATTCGTGTAATTATTTCACCGCACCCATTTTAGCTTCAATGCTGAGTGTAGCATGTGGTACTGCACGTAAACGGGCTTTATCAATTAACTTACCGGTTACACGGCAGATTCCGTAAGTTTTGTTTTCAA
>JAYUBR010000073.1:0-2627 GCA_043740775.1 Ferruginibacter sp.
ATGATCAACCAACAACCACACAAATTTCATATACCGGTAATGGGCCTGGCTTTTACTGTGGACACGCCAATTAAAGTTGCCCGCTTTGGTATTGCTTCCGTTATTTCAATTGTAGAAGACAGGCTGCTGGAAATGATGCGCAAACAATATTACCCGGCCATTAACCAACCCTATTTTGAAATTGATACTCACGTAACAGATTACCGTTCAAAAAGGGTTACTGATTACCTGAACCTGGTAAATACCATTGTACACGAACAGGTGGAAAAACTAAAAAAACTGGCCTTTGAAAAAAGCTCGGAAATAGTGCAGTATTTTGAGATGCTGCCAGAGGATAGTAAAATAAAAAAGCTGTACCTGCAGATGGTTTTAACGCCAGACATTGCCGAAAAAGAAAAGCTGGCGGCTTATTTAAGAACACAGGTTGTACCCGGCAGTATTGATGTAAATATCATGACCAAATTAGACAGGGAAAATGCCGGTAAACAAGGTGCAGCAGCAGAAGACAGTTCCGACGCGGTGGCAGCCTTAAGAGGGTATGCGAATAGCGATCTTAAAAATTCTTCCATCATTTTCTCAGCCGGGCTAAACCCACGCCTGTACAACTACTTAGAAAAATGTACCGTGTTTGAAGTAAATGAAGATGGGGGATTTGATAAAAAAGTAATCATCAAAGTAAGCGATTACCGGTCGGCCTTAATACAGGGAAAATACCTCGCTAAAAAAGGAATCTGGGTAAGTGAGTTCAGGATAGAATCAGGATTAAATTGTGGTGGGCATGCATTTGCTACAGATGGTTTTTTGCTAGGCCCGATACTGGAAGAATTTAAAACAAAAAAGCAGGAACTGATTGATACCCTTTTTGAAATATTCATTGCAGCGGTACAGAAAAAAACAGGTAAAATTTTTATTTATCCGCCTAACCAGATCATTAGTGTTCAGGGTGGCATTGGCACTGCCGGTGAAGATCATTTTCTGCATGAATATTATGGCGTGGAAAGTACCGGCTGGGGTACACCTTTTTTACTGGTACCGGAAGCCACCACCGTGGATGACAATACATTGGAGCTATTGTGCAAGGCAAAAAAAGAAGATGTGGTGCTGAGCCACAACTCGCCGCTGGGGGTACGCTTTCATTACCTTAAAGGCACTACCAGCGAAATAGAAAAACAACAACGCATTCAAAAGAATAAGCCCGGCAGCCCCTGTACCGAAAAGCACCTGGCCTTTAACACTGAGTTTACTGAAGAACCTATTTGTACCGCCAGCCGTAAATACCAGCAACTAAAAATTGCGCATTTGCAATCACAGGCATTGCCCGAAAAAGAATTGGAGCAACAACTTACCCGTGTACTGGATAAGGAGTGCCTGTGTGTTGGATTAAGCAATGCGGCATCCATTAAATATGAGCAACTGTTTGTAAAAAATATGGATGCGGTTACCATTTGCCCCGGACCAAATATTGCTTATTTCAACAAGGTGATATCGTTGCAAACCATGACGGACCATATTTATGGCCGTACAAATATTATGGATTATGAAGACAGACCCAACCTGTTTGTTGCAGAAATGGACTTGTACATTAATTTTATAAAAGAACAATTAGAAAATGAAAATGGCTTTGAGCCCGATGCAAAAAGAAAAAAATACTATACTGAATTTTTTAAAAACCTGCAGGAAGGAATTGATTATTACAGGTATTTACCACAAACCACAGCGATGAATCATGATGCGTTTATACAGGCATTGGATCAGGCTGATGAGCATTTGGTGGCGCTGGAAATGGAATGCTCACTCTGCTTTACAGAAAAAATATGGCACCCGTAGTAAGCGGAGTTGCGCAATAAATGGTTTTAAAAAGCTGCGAACGGTCGAATCAGTATCTGCGTTTTATATAGTTAGTGTTTCTTAGAACAATTAATTTTATCCGCAAAACCTTGCTGAGCCTGTGAAGTCTCTGCTTTCTTTTTTTCTTGATAAAAAAAAGAAACAAAAAAAATCAAGGCCGGCCTCATCCGACCGCCACTGCGGCCACCTTCTCCTTCAGAGAAGGGAAATGGATGCAATCTAATTTTCTTAGCGTCTGCCCGGCTGCCCATTCGGACGGCCTTTTTTATGAGGCCGTCAGCGTTTGCGTCCAATGTTTATCGGTACCTCAACTTATTCTCATTATTCAAAATATCGGGGCAGCGTACACAATCCGCCATCTACTTTTATGTCTTCGCCTGTTATAAATCCTGCTTCATCACTGGCAAGGAAAACGGCTGTCATGGCTATTTCTTCGGGTGTACCCATCCGGTTCATGGCATGCATGGTTTCGCTTTTGACAAAAAAATCCGGGCCTTCTTCGCTGGCTCTTTTTACATTCATCGGGGTAAGAATAGCACCGGGTGAAATACTGTTGAACCGCACATTGTATTCACCAAACTGTCCGGCCAGTTGATTAGTGATGGATAGCATAGCACCCTTTGCACCGGCATAGGCTGTCCAGTTGTGCCAGCTTCTGAATGCCTGCGTAGATGAAATATTGATGACAGATCCGGAACGTTGTTTTACCATAAAGGGCAATGTTGCTTTGATGGTGCGGTAAATACTTTTAAGGTTGGTGTTCATCAGCCGGTCCCAAT
>JAYUBR010000074.1:0-2626 GCA_043740775.1 Ferruginibacter sp.
GCCATTTCCATATTTCGCAAAACAGATTTGATACTCACATTTTGCTGAAACAGTTTTTCCTGGTAATCCCAGGCCAACTGGTAATCAATCAAACCCAAATCTTTAAACAATACTATCTGCTTATCCAATGTAATTAGTTTATTTTGCAAAGTTAATTGAATGCCGGATTAGTATTAAGTAGCAAGTACCAGGTATTTAATATTTAGACAGGAGATTAATAAATCAGAGCATCTTTATCCAATGTACTAATTAAAAATAGAGTGTGGGTTTAAGAATGCTTTTGATGTAAAATAATGGTTAATTAATTACCCATTACCAATTAATTAACCATTAAATAATTATCAATTATCAATTTATTTATAAAAATGACGACCGAATTAACCACCGAAGAAGACCTCCAGGAAAGCGAAGAGTTGTATGAAAGGTTAGTGATTGAAATTGCCAAAGGGCAGGAAGCGCTGCGCATTGATAAATTTTTGATGCACCGCATAGAAGGCGCTACCAGAAATAAAATTCAGCAGGGCATTGATAATGAAATGGTGCTGGTAAATGATAAACCTGTAAAGGCCAATTACAAAGTAAAGCCATATGATAAAATTGTGGTTTTCGATAACCGCCATCCCGAAAGCAATAACATCATTCCTGAAAATATTCCACTTAATATTGTGTTTGAGGATGAAGATATTTTACTGGTCAACAAACCTGCAGGCATGGTGGTACATCCCGGCAGTGGTAATCCCAGTGGCACTTTGATAAATGGTGTTGCTTATTATTTAAAACAACAAAATCCCGGGCTGGAAGAAAATGGTCTGCCGCGTTTTGGCATGGTACACCGCATAGATAAAAATACAACCGGTTTACTGGTGTTAGCAAAAACACCCAAGGCTATGACGGACCTGGCCAAACAATTTTTTAACCACACAGTCCATCGCCGCTACATAGCGTTGGTGTGGGGCGATTTTGAGGAAAATGAAGGCATTATCCGCGGCCATGTTGGCCGCCACCAGCGTTTTAGAAAATTATTTACTACCTACCCTGATGGGGAATATGGCAAAGAAGCCATCACCCATTACAAAGTGCTGGAACGTTTTAATTATGTTACTCTGGTAGAATGCCGGCTTGAAACCGGCCGTACGCACCAGATACGGGTACACATGCAATACATTGGTCATCCATTGTTCAATGATGATTTTTATGGTGGCGATAAAATTGTAAAGGGCACCATCTTCAGCAAGTATAAACAGTTTGTAGATAATTGTTTTGCACTATGTCAGCGACAGGCACTGCATGCAAAAGAATTAGGCTTTATCCATCCAACAACCAAACAACCGATTCTGTTTGAAAGCTACTTACCGGACGATATGCTGGCCGTTATTGAAAAATGGAGAAAGTACAGCGAAAATAAAAATGATATCGGCTAACCATTTTATGTGCTGTTATTTCTTTTAAAGATTTTGAAATAATTATAAGCTGTTTCATTTTGATGATCCTGTAATAAACTCAGCCACATCTTTTTTAAATGCCGCCGCCGCAGTATTTAAAATGTACATCATGTGCCCGGCTTCATAATATTTCATAGTAATATTGTTTCGTATTTTTTTATTTAACCCCAAATGATCGAACGTGTATTCGGTACCTGCAAAAGGGGTTGCCAAATCATACAGGCCATTTAATACCAGTATCTTCATCCGTGGATTAGTTGACATTGCATTTTTTAAATCAGGTGCAGTGTTAGGTGTAGCTGCATCACCAAAAAAACCATTGCTGCGGGCATGCTTCCAGTCCCACTTAAAATCAGGAAAAGCATAGGCACCGGTATTGTAGTTTTTATCCTTGCTTACTTTTAATTCAGTTGTGTAATAATTCATAAAGGCCGAAATAAAAGCCGGGCTGATGTCAGATGATTGCGGATCATTAAAAGCATATTCACCTAACTGATCCTGCGAAATGCCTTTGTAACGGGAATCCAGGCGGCCTGCAATTTCCTGTGAGCCACGTAATAATTCCTGCGAATATTGTGGCTGTACAACCCTGAGATTAGCCTTCTCCCAATAGTCTTTGCCAAGACCGGTATAACTCACCAGCTTATCTAAAATTTTATTTTTCTCCTCCTCACTTAACTTGTCACCTTTCAGTAATGCGGATGCATATTCACCAAATGCAAAAGCCCTCACCTCTTTTAAAAACGCATCCAAGTTGACCGGTTTATTTGCCAGTTTATTATGGTACCAGGAAGTGGCTGCATAGGTTGGAAGGTTTACAACAAAAGGCAGGTCATCCGTAGGTTGAAATGAAAGTGTGCGGATGTCTAAAACATTTGATACCAGCACCACGCCATTTACAGAAATACCAAAATTTTCCTGCAGGTAATCTGCTACACCCGCAGAGCGGAAAGTGCCATAACTTTCGCCCAGTAAATATTTTGGGGAGTTCCATCTTTCATTTTCATGTACATAGTTTTTAATGAACTGGCTGATTGATTTTATATCGGGATCAACACCCCAAAAATCGGTGTTTTTTGCCTTGCCAATTGCCCGGCTAAAACCAGTTCCTACAGGGTCAATCATTACAATATCCGACACATCAAGAATAGAATAATTATTATCTTCTACTTTGTATGGAGCAG
>JAYUBR010000075.1:0-2615 GCA_043740775.1 Ferruginibacter sp.
TAAACCCTAAGCTGTAAATTGAAAATACAGTCAAATAAATTGGTTCAGTAAGGAATAACACAGAAAATACCGTTGATGGACGGCGAAGACCTGGCAGGAAAGAAAAAGAAGACGCAACCCTCGGCTAAACACATTAGATATTTTGTTTAGGTTGGGGTAGTGGAACACCAATAAGGGCAAACTGAATTTTTATCCAGATGAAAATGCACGGTAATGCTTTAAGGCAGTAAGGTACAACATAATGGACCCTCAGGTATTTTGGAAAAAGGTCCGTAGGCGACAATAGGGTAAGCATGCAGAAAAAAATAAAAAGCAATAAATCCACCGGCTTTTTTTTTGAACATACAAACCATATCAGCACTCCCGTTGATGCAATCAAATAAGTAGGCGACTCGGCAACATGATTAAAAATAACCATCCATATAAGCACATTGGCAAGAAAATAAAATTTAACCTGTTCGTAATTTTTTTTTGCGAGCACTGCAATAAAGGTTATTAAAAAAACAGCAACACCTGCCAGTTGTATAGCAACGGTTGATACATCTTTATAAATTAAACTTCTTGCAATCCCCATTACAGAAATGCCTGCGTTTTTTGACCCATAGTTTTTTAAGCTTTCAAACCATTGCTGGTATATTGTTGTAAACCGGGTAAAAGAGTAAAAACAAAGTGGTAGCAAGCCAACTGCTAAAAAGCAAATACACAAATAGAAAAAGATTTTAAAAGTTGGTTTTTTTAACAGAAAAAAAATGGCGGCAATACCTCCATATCCTTTGATAAAAAAGTTTAGTGCCGGGTACAAGGCAAACTTTTTATAAGCGCCTTTTTCAAGCGACGTCATGGCAAGGATGGTGAACGCTGCAATTAAAGGATTGGTTTGCAAATTACTTACTGCTGTATTAAGCTCCGGGATAGCAACATAAAAAATAAATAATTTCTGGTTGCGGGTGAGGGGCAGGCTTTTGATTGCCAGGAAATATACAGATGTTGTAAGTACCGACCAGGTAATTAAACCGGCCAATGTTGGCAAGTAAGCAAAAGGTAAAAAAAGAACCGGAAAAGAAGGGTTGTATAAAAAAATATCCCCGTATTCTTTTGGATATTCCAGGTAAGGGTTAAGGCCTGCAAAAAAATGAAACACACTGTGCTGAAATATCAGGAAATTATTGTGAGAGCCGGTTCTGCTTTGCTGTACGGCCTCAATCACGGCCATTACAACATATAGCCCATAAATAAAACCTTCACTTTTAAATACCGGTATTGTTTTTATCTTTTTAAAAAAGGGCTTAAAATATTCATCCATTTCAGCGTTTAGTAAATTATTTTTTGTGCTATAAAAATATTCTTTGATGTTGTAATGTATCAATACCAAAACTCAAATATATGCATTACAAAGCGATGCTGCTTTATACTTGCCTGGTTTTTAAAGTAAAGTGAATGCTGATATTTTATAATCACACTTATTTTATAAGATAATATGAAATAAATGTTGCCGAATATTTATATCTTCGGAGGGTAATAAATCTTCTGGTATGCTTACGGCATGTGTTTATATATTTACACCTGGCACAAAGTACATTCCTATAGCCGCCGGTAGTTTATTCCTCTTCAATCAAAAAACATAGCAACTATGCATGCTCCGATAAAGATTTCGATAGTACTGCCATCGTATAACCCTAAAGGAAACTGGTTTTCAGATTTTATTGCAAACATTCACGACCTTGAAAACAAAGCACCGGATGGTATTCAGTTTCAATACATTGTTGTAAACGATGGCTCTGCCGGTACCGGCATGGATGACGCATTTAAATCGTTACAAAAAAAGATAGATCTTATTTACATCAGTTATGCTGAAAATAAAGGCAAAGGCTTTGCCATGCGTACTGGCGTTGCAAGGGCTACCGCCCAGTTTACTATTTTAACTGATTTTGATTTTCCTTATGCATCAGAAAATATTATAAAAATGATTGACTACCTGCTTGCCGGGTACGAAATTGTAATAGGGAAAAGAACCAGCGAATATTTTAAAAGCCTTCCTGTAAAACGGCGCATCATTTCAAAGGCGTACATGATGCTGAGCAGGTTTAGTTTTCAACTTCCTTTATACGATATCCAGTCTGGCATAAAAGGGTTTGGCTGGCGTGGAAAAGAAGTTTTTTTAGAAACAGGCATTAACCGTTTTTTAGTTGATACGGAGTTTGTGTTAAGGGCAATCAAAAAAGGGCTGCTGGTTAAAGTGCTCGATGTAAGCATAAAAAGTAACCTTCAGTTTACCAACTTTGGTAGAACTGTTATCATTACAGAATTAAAAAACCTGGCCACGTTGTTCCGTTTAAACCGGCAATTAAAAAGCAGGCGTACCGAAATATCTAACGCTGAAATGGCTGCTGAAATTTCTTTAGAAACATTAACCACAAGCCATGGAAAGAAACATACTGTTGAGTTTTGATGTTGAAGAATTTGATTTGCCTGCAGAGTATGGTGTGCAGATACCTGTTGAAAAACAACTGGCAGTAAGTTACGAAGGCCTGAAAAAAATTGAAGCGTTGCTAAAAGACACCAAAGTGGTTGCAACGCTTTACACCACTGCTTTTTTTGCAGAAAATTTCCGGGCA
>JAYUBR010000076.1:0-2615 GCA_043740775.1 Ferruginibacter sp.
TAATAGCAGCAGCCTGTAATAACATCCCAATTGTAATTATTTGTTTTTTACAATAAACATCACCCATTTTGCCGGTAAACAATTGCGAAATGCCCCATACTACCGGATAAATTCCCGCAACAATACCAATCTGATAAATACTAAATCCCCGTTGTGTTAGCAGTATCGGCAATAAACCCCAAACTACTCCATCATTCATATTATTTACCAGGCCATTTAATGTAACACTGCTTATATTTTTATGTTTCCAGGTGGTATCTTTCCATACTTTTTTAAGTAAGGCAATGTTGCTGGTACTGCTTTCTGCATGAACAAAATGGGTAGTATCTTTTACCAAAAAAACAGACATCATTAAACCCAACGCTGCAAAAGCCAAACCCGGAATGAACGGAAAAAATGCAAAGCCATAACGGGCTGCAATGCTGCTTGCCAAATAAGAAGCCAACCCAACTGAAAGATAACCGGCAAACTCATTAATACCCATTGCCAGACCCCGGTTTTTATTCCCTACCAAATCAATCTTCATAATTACTGTACTGCTCCATGCCAAACCCTGGTTAATACCAAGCAGGATATTTGCAAATAAAATCCAATTCCAGTTGGGTGCATACATCAATAAAAAAGGAACTGGTAATGCGAATAGCCAACCTGTTATTAAAATGGTTTTACGGTTATATTTTTTTGTAAGTTTTGCAACACTATAATTGCTGATGGCTTTGCTGATACCAAATGCTGCTACAAATGAGAGCACAGCCGTATTGGCATCTATACCAAATACACCCTTTGCCAGTCCCGGAATCACAGCCCTTTCCAAACCCACCATACCACCCACAAATGCGTTTACCAAAACCAGTAAACCAAATTGATATTTGTTTTGTGTCAATCCCTGCATAAGATATAAAGGTAGCTAATAGCTTGTGGCTGGATTGTAACATTGGTTACACAAAAAAAGTAGCTAATGCTACTCCTAATATAATTTACTTTTTTTGATAATGGCCATTTAAAAATATTGTAAAAACGCTTTCATATCAGTAAGCCCCTGCTTTTTCCAAACTTCTTTGCCTTGTTTGTAAATAATAAAAGTTGGAAAACCATCAATATTAAGTTCTTTACAAATATCAGTTTGCTCGCCACCATCAATTTTTACCAGCACAAATTTATCGCCATGAGTTAATACCAATGAATCTAATACTGGTGCCATTTTTTTGCAAGGCGCACACCACACTGCACTAAAGTCAACTAGTACTGTTTTATCTATCGGTATTTGTGCCATGTATTCCTGCATGGTTATTTGTTTTACAGCAGCAGCCTGCTCAACTGGTTTATCAGCTCTTTTCCATGCACTGATGCCGCCGGTGAGGTTGTAAGCGGTAAATCCATTTTGCCTTAACCAATCTGTAGCAGCACTGCTTCTGGCACCACTGAGGCAGTAAGTATAAACGGGTTTGCTTTTATCTAATGCTTTTGCTCTTAACTCAAATTCCTTATCGTTGTTCCAATCGGCAAGCAAAGCATTGCTTAAATGGCCCGACTGGTACTCACCGGGGGTGCGAACGTCCAACAATTGAATATTGCTTTGTGCAATGGCTTTTTCAAATTCAGGTACAGAAAGATTAGTTTGCTGGGCATTGCTGTTGCAGGCTGATAGTAAACTAACGCAACAAATCAACAGAAATAAATTAATCTTTGTTATCATAATTATCTTTTTTAACCGGGCAGGTATTTAATCCAACTAAGGCGTAAAGAGGACAAAACCCTACAAAGCTTGTTAATACAAAAACACCAGCAAGCACCAATAAAACGATACCCAACGTACCTGTAATAACATTGGTGAAATATAAAAGTGCTACAACTGCAGCAAGTATGATGCGTATAAATCTGTCGGCATTACCCATGTTCTTTTTCATATAATTTATATTTAGAGTGAAAGATAAACTCCTACATTTTAAACCCCGGCAATTTTTTTTACAATTGTAGCGTTTTTAAGAGATCCGTGATAATACTACGACCAAAAATGTTTAATCCCTGTTACAATACCCCAAACCAACAGCCCACAAAGGATACATACAATTAGTAGGTTTAACCATGTAGGTAACTTTTTCATTTATAATTAAGCCGTTCCTTTTAAAATTTTATACCAGTACAGCCAGGGCAATATTTTTGTTTTCAAAATCCACATACTCCACCTTGGTTTTGCCTGGTTAAAAGGAAAGGTCATTGTTGGTGTGTTGGTATAGTCAAACTCTGCCAGCATCAGTTTGCCATATTGCGTAGGAATGGGGCAGGCACTGTATCCTGTGTATTGGCCGCTTAGTGGTTGATTGGTTAAAAAGGTCAATAGATTTTGTACCACTACCGGCGCCTGCTTACGTATGGCTGCACCTGTTTTACTGCATGGTGTATTGGTGCAAGCGCCTAAAGCAAAAATATTTGGATAGCGGCTGTGCTGTAAGGTAATTTTATTTACTTCAACATAGCCATAAGGATTATTGGTATCAGAAAGCGGGGAGTTTTTAATAAAATCGGGAGCAGACTGCGGAGGTACAGCATGGCATATATCAAACTTTATTTCCTTGCGTTCTACCACACCGTTAGCGTCTTTTTCTTCGTAATAA
>JAYUBR010000077.1:0-2612 GCA_043740775.1 Ferruginibacter sp.
CCGCCCGGTAAACTGTCCAAACCTGCGTCGTGCAACTGTTTCATGCCTTCTTCAACAGAAAGTTTTGCTTTGCGAAACATATAATCCAGCTCTACTGCAGTAAAAGCTTTTACATGCAAACCTGGCCGGTGCGCTTTTATTTTTTGCATCAGTTCTATAAAATAGGCCATGTTCATTTTAGGATGTACCCCTCCAACAATATGTACTTCTGTAATGGGTTTGCCATCATAGGTTTTCACAATGTCCAGCATCTGATCAATACTTAATTCCCAGCCTTCTTCCTTTTTTGCATACAGGCGACTGTAAGAACAAAACTTGCAACTGAACACACAAACATTGGTAGGTTCAATATGAAAATTGCGGTTGAAATAGGTGGTGTCACCATGCAATCTTTCCCTGATAAAATTGGCTAAAGCACCCACAAAAGGCAAGCTGGCTTTTTCAAATAATATAATTCCTTCTTCATCTGATATTCTTATTTTTTGCTTTACTTTTCCTGCAATTGTTTTAAGGGTTGTATCGCTGGTTGCATTTATTAAAGTGTCAATAGAAGTATTCATGTATGATTTTTTGTGTAAAGTTACCGGAGACACTTCTTTAAAACAAAAGGGGATGCCTTTTGTTGGCATCCTCTTTAATCAGGAATGTTATTTTTATTAAGAAGATAACATTTATCTCTTTACAATCTTTTGTATAATTGTTTTATTGCTGTAAACCATTTTTAATATGTACACTCCACCTGCCTTTCCTGGTAGGTTAACTGTTATTTCGGAAAAGGCATTGCCATCATACCATTTGTCGTAAATCAACTGACCTGCTGCATTGTACACCTGCGTTGCTTTTAGGTTAACCGGTGCGCCATAATGATGAATTAAAAAACTGTTATTAAATGGATTGGGATAAATGAGATATCCCTGCTCCTTCAGTTTTTTGGGTAATTGTTTGGCGTAAATATTTATATCATCCATCCAGATATTATTTTGCTGATTGCCTTTGGCAATAAAATATACCTGGAAATTATTGTTGCCTGCAAAAGGAGTGAGGTAACAATTAATATTTTTCCAATTATTCTTTGCAGGAACAAAAGCTGTAAAGGACGGATAATTGGGATCATTGACTGTTTGTAAATCGCTGCCCCATTTTTTCCAGACTGTTTGCGTTGTAATACCACAATCTTTTGAAACCTGTATTTCTAAAGTATCAAGCGGAAATACTGTAGTGCCGGGGTAGGTAGTTCCCTGTTTATAAGCCATGCTAAAAGATAAAAAAATGGAATCATTGTTACTGCTGTTGGTTATAACAGGCGATATAAATTTGCTGACGGTATTTGTTATGGGGTCATCAAAATTATTAATGACCATGGAAGCTGTACCGGTGTTTGCCGCAGTAGTAGTTTTTACCCATGATGTAGTATCGTTATTATTAACAATGCCCCAATTGGCAGGAGGGAAATCTGTGCCTTCAAAACCTTCTGCCAAAGGAATTGCTGGTTGTACACCTACCACAACAAAAGAAAGTTTCAATGTGTCATTCAGGTTATCATAATCGCCGGTGCCTTTAACCGTAACCGGATTAATGCTGTATACTACAAAAGAATGTTGGCCAACAGTGGTATTAAAAGCATCCAGCTTTATTTTCATTTGTTTACCTGCTGCGATGGAGATACCTGTTATAGTTTTTGAAACTGGTGTTCCGTTATCAATAACATACTCTATTGTAAAAGCAGTAATTGTATCAATGCCTGCATTTGTTACGGTTACATCGGGTACAATAGGGCCAGTACTGCAATTGGCTGTTGAGGGTTCATCTATTTTTGTTACAGCAAGATCTCTTTTGTACAGGGCTGAAATATTGATGTTGTCAATAAAAATATTGTTTCCATAATCAGCCGTATTTTCAAAGGCAACAATGATATTTCCAGCTGCTGCAAATGTACTGTCAAGTACTATCCGCTGTGTTTTCCAATCGGCTTCAATAGGGTTAATGTAAGCGGTGGCAGATGTTCCTGCCGTAGATAGATCAGAACCGCTTTTATCAAAAACGGTCGAAAAACTATTACCGCAATCTATGGAAACTTTTACTTTTAATTTATCACTTGCTGTATCATAATTTTTATAAGCCAAATCAAAAGAAATAATAACCGAATCGGCACCGCCAACATTAACAGACGGGGTTTTTAAAATATCTGTTGCGCCCGTAAAATCTTCAGAAAAATTATCCATAAATGCAGAAAATCCACTTTTGCTTCCGGGCGATTTTCTTGCCCAGGTAGCACCTCCATCCGGGTTGATAATTTCCCAGTTCAAAGGTGCAAACTGTGTATTTTCAAAGCCTTCTTTTAACGGAGCTTCAACAATTGTATTTACAATAAATGTTTTGCTGATAGTGTCATTGGCAGTATTTTCATCACCTGTTGCAATTGCACTAAACGGGTCTGCGGTAAATACTTTAAAATTGTTTAAACCCATTATTGCTTTTATCGGATTCAGCGCAACAGTATCTGAAGTACCCGGCAAAATGTTTTGTGTAAAGCTTTTATAAACGGCTGGTGCGTTGTTTAATATATAACCAACTTTAAAACCTGTTACTGTTTGTACGCCATTATTGGTAAC
>JAYUBR010000078.1:0-2611 GCA_043740775.1 Ferruginibacter sp.
AATGCTTTGTATTGGTAGTCACCTTTGTCTTTTATAAATTCCTGTTTAGCTTTTGCAACCAATGCAGGATTGGTAAATAAATCTATAGCAGTTAGTGCCATGGTTTTAGCCGCAGCCATCATTCCCTTGGTTCCAATTTCGGTACCGCCGCATGCCACTGCCTGCCAGCTATGTGCCGGAGTGCCGGGTATCCAGGTTGCAGCCTGCATTCCTACGGTTGGTACTGTATAGCTAACATCGCCCACATCTGTACTTCCGCCGCCGGCAGTCTCTCCTCTTTTTAATGGCTTTATAATTGCAGCCGATTCTATTGCCGGGGCAGCAAAACCAAAAGTGGCCTGTAGTTTTTTTCCAAATGCAATTTCATCCGCGGTTAAATTTACGCCACCGACTTTTTCAAGATTCAATTGCATGTCTTCAGCCAGTGTTTCATTTAACAACAGATCGTGCGTACCACCAATAATTTCATAGTCAACCGTAGTTTCTGTTCCCATTGCAGCCCCGTTCGCAGCTTTCACTACACGGTCGAATATTTTGACCACTTCTTCTCTTTTTGGATGACGTACATAGTAATACACTTCTGCAAAATCAGGCACTACATTCGGCGCTTTACCGCCATTGGTAATTACATAATGAATACGGGTTTCCTGCGGTATATGCTCCCGCATCATGTTTACCATGTTATCCATTGCTTCCACTGCATCCAGGGCAGACCTTCCTTTTTCCGGCGAAGCAGCAGCATGTGCTGCAATGCCATGAAAACGAAACTTGGCAGATTTATTTGCCAAAGCACTCATGAGGGTAACGCTGTTATTATCTCCCGGATGCCAGTGTATGGCTACATCCACATCATTAAACAGCCCTGCTCTTACCATAAATACTTTACCAGAACCTCCTTCTTCTGCCGGGCAGCCGTACACACGAATGGTACCGCTTATCTTCTTTTGTTCAATCAGCTTTTTTATTTCAATACCTGCCGCAACAGAGGCAGTACCAAATAAATGATGTCCGCAGGCATGGCCGGCAGGCTTATTAGCAATACTTTTTTTCTCCGGAACTGCTTCCTGCGATAAGCCTGGTAAAGCATCAAACTCAGCCAAAATAGCTATTACAGGTTGACCGCTCCCATAGGTTGCAACAAATGCAGTGGGTATACCAGCAACTCCTTTTTGTATGGTAAAGCCGTTATCACCCAGGGTTTGCTGCAGCAGGGCCGTGCTTTTTTCTTCTTTGTAACCAACCTCTGCAAAGTTCCATATCTGCAAGGCTGTTTGCCGGTATTCGTCATACTTCAGTTGAATGTCGGCCATGGCCTGGGTTTTTAATGCATCCGCAACCGAAGCTTTTTTTTGGCCCATGCAAAATTGGGTTAGTAAAATCCCTGCAAAAAAAAGAAAGGGTTTAACATAGTTTATTTTCATGATTGTTATTTAGCACAATTTAAAATAAACCATTCAGCAAAACATACTATTTTATCGAAGAGGCATAATGCATTTGAGCAATTTAATAATTGGTAACAGCAGTTTCCACACTTTCTTCATTCCTGCCTTCATCTTTAAAACCAAAGTGATTTTTGCTAATAGCTGGTTAACTCCTAAAATATCTTTATAGTATTTATACTACAGCAATGCCGAAAAATACTATTCGGCTTTCTCCATTTCATAGAGCCTTGTTCTTCAATTATGACAGCGCAGTTTGATGTTAATATATAAACCGCTGTTTTTAAAATTAAAATAGACGTTGGTATGGTAGTAGATTTCCGTATTGAAAATTATTAAAAAAAAGGAGTTTATTTTTGAAAGGCAGTAACTCTATTTTAAGACACAATTTCGAAGATAGAATTGCGTTAATGATTTCAAATTTTAGTTTTTGTAGAAATTTTACTACCATCCGATAGAAAAAAGACCAGGAGAAATTAAAGAAAATTCCAAGCCTCATTAGAAACCTTACCACTTTATGAAACCTTTTGATACCTTTTACAAGTTAACTTCTTTAAAAAATGGTTCTGCTTTTTTATTGTTAATCACTTTTGCGGCGCTTTCTGTTTCTACAAATGCACAGCAAATAACCATCAATCCAAGAAGCAACCTTATTTTAAACGGCAGTGTATCGCTGATTATAAATAATGCGGCTTTTCAAAACAATGGTACATTTTCGGCAGGTGGCAGTACGGTTAATTTCAGTGGTCACAATGATACGCTGGTATCCTATGTATCCGGAAATAATACTTCTACATTTAATAATTTATCTGTTTCAAAATCTGCTTATGGAGTAGCCTTAAAATCGCCGGTAGTAGTTACAAATGTTTTGACAGTAGCTGGAGGTAATTTGTATGCAGACAGTAATCTTACTTTAAGATCTGACGCAAATCTTACAGCAAGAGTAGCGCCGGTTGCATCGGGCAGTAATATTTTCGGTAAAGCAAATGTAGAAAGATACATACCTGCAAGAAGGGCCTGGCGGTTAATGACAGCACCACTTACTGATGCCTCCAGCCTTTACACGACCTGGCAAAATGGTGGCGTCTTTGCAGCAGGAAAAGGAACTTATATAAGCGGAGCCAATCCGACAACAGCAAATGGCTTAGATACAAGCCCACTCAACAACTCAT
>JAYUBR010000079.1:0-8635 GCA_043740775.1 Ferruginibacter sp.
CCAATATTTTGTTCTGCCATTAAACTGATACCAATGTGCGAACCGGTTGGATAATAAACAATGCGGGCCTTTAAAGAAGGTGTAACAAATGTTTGATACAATCCCAGATAAGCTTTGTCATTTTCAGCAAGCGTAAGCGTATCTGCACCACCCCTATTTTTATAAGTGGCAGGATTTATTTTATCTACACCGTAACTCAATTTAGAATTATTAAAAAGCAGGTTGCCACCCAGTGTTAAAAATAATCTGCCCCATTTACTGCTTTCCCATAGCCTGGTATGCTGCAACATTATTTGTAAAGGATAGGAATGTTTTTTTGCAAAAGAAACAGTGAAAGAAGGAGCAACTGCGTAGGTGGGAAATACAAGTGGTACAGTAGCCGTAAGACTTGTATAACCAAATGTAATTAATTTAAAGTTGTTTGTTTTAGTAAGCAATTCGGCCTGCCGGCTTGCAAATAGTGCTTCGTATTTCTCTTTCAGCTCTTCATAAAAAATTTGCTGCATCAGCGCTTTTGCGCTATCCATATTTTGGTCCGGAATATCGGCCGCGTCAATTTTATTCAATGCAGTTTTAAAATCTGTTATTTCTTTCTCAATGGCTGTTTCAAGTGTTTGAACAATTGCTGCACGCAAAGCATTCATTGATTGTTGCTGCCTTACATCTGCATGCGTTTTTGTTTTACACAACCATTTATAATTCAGCGTAAGTGCCAGTTCATCATCAAATTGTTTATCTAAAAATGTGGCACCAATACTATTTACGTTTGCCTTAAAACCCAGGCTGAATAATGTTTTCAATGGTTCATCAATACCATTCGGTTTTTGAAAATTATGATTGACGGTAAATATTCCGTCCAATGAATTGAAGGTTACATAATTGGTGTAAAAAGAAAGGTCATCACTTGCTGAAAGGTAGCCTGTTTTATCCGCCATAAAAACATTCATGGCCCGGTTAGAAATAACTGCACCGGAATGTTGAGTGACAATCGTTTTATTGATCCCTTTAATTTCACCAATAATACTTTCGCCGGTTTGTGCTATGGTTAAGCAGGACAATAAAAAAAATGAACCAGTAAAAAATAATCGGCGCATGATAAGGAATTAATTTTATGGAAAAGAGGAGCAAACTGTGTTTTAGTTGATTCTTCGGTAAACTTAGAGGAATAAGTTTTTTGGCTGTTTAACCTTAGTAGAAAATTCTGATATATTTTACCCAAACCTTATTTCCTTATCATGACAGGCTTACCTATAATAAGGTAATAAGGTAAGAGCTGTGTTTTATAATTTTTCTACTAAGGTTAAACAGCCGTTATTGGTGACTATAAAAATTGTATTCCACTAAGTTTACTGAAGAACCTTTTATTTAAAGGCTCCTCTTTCTATATTTTCAGGAGTCTTTCAAAATACTCAAAGCTATACTACAACACTTTATCTAAACCCCATTCTGTCAGCAGCGGGTTCGTAAATACTTTAAAATTGTCTGGCGCCAGCAGTTTATTTCTTGCTGCTATCCATGCATCTGCATCCTTACCATACATCCTTGTAATTCTGTCAATATTCAATTCATTCATCTTACCCCAATGAAATGTAAAAGGTATCTGCTCCTGATCCAGCCGGTTCCACACAGCCGTGTAAAAGCTTTTGGTAGCATCTGAATAGGCAGCATCCAGTTCAAGAATACAGGTGTAATCAAACCGCTGAAAACCCAGTGTGGCTTTGGTTTTTTTTATAAACCGGTAGGCAAACAAACCCACAAAAGGCCCATCGCTTTTGTTGATTTCAAATAACAATTCGGTTACACGGTTTACCTGGTTCATGGGTATGCCTATGGCAGCGCTTAACAATTTCCCATGCAGGGTGGTATTGTTAAATATCTCACCCAATGTACCAAATTGTTTTTCGAATGGCCGAAATGCATCTGCCAGTAATGTATTAACAATAACAGGCACCAGCTCAGGAATAACCGCGGTTAATTTTCCAATAAAACAAGGCGCATCATCACCGGGGCCAATACCCGCAGCATTGCTTACCGGCCTTACATAATCATCGCGGTAAGGTCTTTTATAAAAAGTAGATACATAGGCACCTTTGTCAAGATCGTAAGGGTTGATGGATACTGAAAAATGATAAGGCCGGTCATTGCCGCAGGGCAAACTGGCATTGCTAAAATCAAGCGTTGACATCAACTCCTTTAAAGTGTCATCATAGGGCATACGGCGCATGTAGGTCTCCATTAAAAACAAATCATCCGTTTCCAATAACACACCATGTATAAAACCGAAACTGCCAAAACTTACCAGCGCCGCATTAAATAAATCATCATCCTGCACCAGTGTTGTGGTAAGTTTATTAATAAAAGATGCTGTTACAACCGGGGCCGATTTTCTTTCGAGCCAGATATGTTTATCGGGGCCGGTAATAATATGCATCCCAATCACATAGTCCGGCACCGCACCTACATCTATGGAAGAACCGTGAGCACCCGTAGACATAGCGCCTACAATGGTTTGGCCGTTACTGGCACCGGAAGTTTTTAATGAAAGTCCTTTAGGCCGCAACTCTTTACTAAGCTCCCAAACGCCATTGCCGCATTGCGCAAAAATCAGTTTTTTTATATCGCCTTTATAAGCCTTCTTCACACTCGCCGCCGTAAGGCTTAAAGTGGTATTCAATTGTTTGGTATCTAACATAATACCATTATTGGCGGTGGCAATTTTTGTCCACGACCAGCCTGCACCAAGCGATCGGAACGGCGTGCCACTTTGCTTTGCATCGCCGATCATTTTCTGAAGCGCAGTGGTGGCATCGTTGTAACTATCCAGCGCATCCATGTCAGGATCGTTGCCTGCAATGTACATCGCCTTGATATCTTCGGTAAAAATCTCATGCCTGTTTTCCCACTGTGTTTGATCTGTTGAAATTATTTTCATGATATAATTAATTTATAAGCTGCCGGTTTTTTTACAAGGTTTACTACATTTCCACTGCACTTTCACCGGGCTCCAGATGCCGAGGGTTACCACCGTGATTAATGAATACCCAAAATTGGTTTTTACAACAACTTCCGACATACCGTTAACGCCCAACGAATCGCAAATGGGTGTTTGTATTTCCTTTGGCTTTTGTACAAGCCCCCAAAAGAAAGAATGTGCAGTTACTGGTTTTGACATTTCAGAGCCCGCCTGTGCGTTGGTTGCAACCCGGTAAGAATAACAACTGCTTAAAAATAATGCCGCTGATAACAGGCATACAGAAACTATGTTTCTGGTACAGGAAAATAGTGATGACATAATTAAAGATTTAATACTTAACAAATTGAGTATGTTTCCTGCACCAATAAGTTATTCCTTTGATTGGGGTTATTGATATCCGCAGGTAGTTTATCTATCCTTCAAAAATTGAGATAATTTTTTAATAATGCAACTGTTTGCAAAAATATTTATGCACGTAGTTATGTGCAGCCCTTTTATAACGACAAAAAAAATACCAGCGCCGCATTACTGCAACAACTGGTATCTCTTATTAAAAATATTTTTTAATTCACTTCCAATTGTTCCTTCGCCGGTAATTTTGGAAAAGTGGTATGCGGTTCTGCCTGGTACCAGAACACCGTAGAAGCAATGTCATCCTGCAATACAAGGTAGGTGCCATTGTGTTTCCAGTCCAGCGCCTGAATGGGTTTTTTCTTTTTTATCCTGCACACTTGCGCCTATGGGGCGGCTGCGCCTATTTGAGATCTCTATTTAAGCTAATAACAAGTTTTTGAAGTTCTGAACTATTATAATAATCAAGACATTTCATCATTCCCAAATTATGATTACCAATATTTTTATAAATTCTTTTACTTACTCTCCTTGACATACTGTCAATTTTATCATAAGCCTCAATCTGATATTTTCCATTTTGAAAATATGCAGAAACACTACCATCATTAATTAGTAGATCCTTATGTTCGTGATAAATATTTGACAAACATTGACAAAATGCATAATTTTTCAACTGAAGCTGAGATAGCTGAATTAAATCTTTCCTATTATTTAATTGACCTGTTTTCTGAGCATTCGATTTGATTATATTTATTGAAAAGAACAAAACTAAAAAAGTTATTGATTTCATATTTTATAGTTTTAATTTTATGATTCTCCCAGGCTCCAGCCCTGTGTCTATTTGTTACTAATCTTTTTCGCCCTTGTTGGTGTCCAACTTTTGAATCATAATATCTTACAATTCCCGGAAGCCGATGTTGTGTCTTCTTGACCAACATCCGAAGTATTAACCTTTGTGCGCCCCCACAGGCGCAGGTATAAGGTGTGGAAAACATGCGATGGCATTCCTGTGTCGGCCAAATTACAAAGCGCTAATTCCATCTGCCAAAGCCATCTAACAAAATTCAGTATGCAGTCCCCTTAAATTTATTATTGACACTGTTGATGATGCTTTCCGCTGTTTTTTGCCCAGGCTGGTATCCTTACCAACCTAGAGATGAAATAGTGTTCTTAATTCACTTCCAGTTGATCTTTTGCCGGTAATTTCGGAAAAGTGGTATGCGGTTCTGCCTGGTACCAGAATACCGTAGAAGCAATGTCATCCTGCAATACAAGGTAGGTGCCATTGTGTTTCCAGCCCAGCGCCTGAATGGTAACTTTTAAATCTTTTTCAAAACGGATAGGGTCTTTAATATGCCAGCGGTACAAGCCAAACCGCTGCGCTATTTCGTAATGCCCGTCACCTTTTATCACCTGAGGCAAGCCAGCATAGGGGGTGCAATATTCTGTGTAGTTGGTCTCCTCTATCCCTGTCGCATTTTTTTTACGGGTATCAAAATCATACGAGCCGCAAAAATAATCTTCAGTTCCTGTGCCGCAAATGGTTGGAAATTCCGTATCGCCATCCATAAAGAATTTTATTTCTCCCTCACCCCACCATCCGTTGTTGCGGGAGCCATAAGCAATGTAAGTACCCACATATTGTCCCTTACCTTTTATATTATTTACCAGTATATAATCTTGTTTATAGGGCAACGGGTTGGTGCGGTTAAACTGTGCATGAAAATAAGCCGCATCAGATGGTACCTCTGTTAAAATATAATCAACCTGGTAGTACAATACCATATCTGCATCATCAATATTTTCCATGGTTATTTTGCATTTTTTTCTAAAGGGCATTGGCCAGTAACAATTAAAAGCGCTGCCTGGATTTACACAAACTGCCAGCGACTGCAACGGAGAATATTTACCCCAGCCCATACCAAAAAAATCTCCCACCGGAACTTCAACCGATGGCGTTGTTTCATCATCCCAATAAAAACGCAGGATGGAATACCGCCAGTTGCCGGTTGGTGTCATCCAGATATGCTGCACCGAACCTGGCCCGCTGATTTCTGCAACTGTGAAAGTAGTTTTAGATTTGATCACTACACTCGGACTTACTTTCCAGCCCTGACCTAAATCTTTACTTGGCCCGGAACCCGTTCCTGTAGTGGCTTTGCCACCCTCGCCTTTGGCACCGGTAAAATTCTCCGGACTGATAGACCTTGTTTTGGCATCCGACATCCTGAATAAATTGCCCATATTGGATTCGATGCCATTAAATTTCTGCGCCTGCGAAACGGCGCAGATTACAATACAAAAAAATAAACAACTGGTAATCTTTTGCATGATGGTAGTTTTAAAATATATGAAAATTTAAAGAAGCCTTCCGGATAATTTAATCATCAGGTGCGAAAAATTTGTTATCCCCTCAACATTCATTTTTAAACAATAGCTGTTTTTGGTTCAACAATTTTATATCCCTTCCAGCCAAAATAAAGTATAAACACAAAGCATAGCAACGGAACAATATAGGCCATCTGTATGCTGCCTGTTTTATCAGAAATCTGTCCCATAATGGGAGGTATAATGGCACCGCCAACAATAGACATTACTAAAAAGGACGAAGCAATTTTACTTTCTTCACCCAACCCCTTTATGCCTAACGCAAAAATGGTTGGGAACATGATAGACATAAAGAAAGGCACTGCCAGCAAGGAATACACGGCTATTTTACCGGAACTGACCAAGGCAACGGTGAGCAACAGAATGGTAATAACGGCATACAGACTCAACAGTTTTGCGGGCTTGATATACCGCATAAAAAATGTTCCCGCAAAGCGGCCCAGCATAAAGCCAACCATTGCAATAAAGCCCCATAAATAGGCGGCTTCTTTTTCAGGAAGGCCCATGGTAAACCTGGAAAATCGGATAAAAAAACTACCCACACCAACCTGCGCACCCACATAAAAAAATTCTGCAATTACTGCCCAGCTTACATGGCTGTGGCGAAACACTTTTAAAGAAAAAGATTTATGGCCATGTCCATCGTCCTCCGCATCTTCTTCCACAATTTCAGGCAGGCGGGTAAAAACAAAAAACAGTGCGACTAACAATACAACACCAGCGATAACCATGTAGGGAATTTTTATGCCTCCTGCTTCAAAAGAAAGATAATTGTTAAGTTGCTCCGGTGAAAAATTTTGCAGCTCCTGCGGTGTATGTTCAATGCCGGAAAGTATAAACTGGCCACCAATGATAGGCGCTATAAAAGCACCCACCCCATTAAAGGATTGTGCAAAATTTAAGCGTTGTTCAGAAGACGCCTTGTCACCCAGTTTGGTGATGTAAGGATTGGCCACGGTTTCTAAAAAAGTAGCACCGCTTGCAATGATAAACAATGCAACTAAAAAGAAACTATAACTACGGGCAGAAGCCGCAGGAATAAACAATGCCGCACCAATGGCATATAAAATCAAACCAAAAAGAATTCCTTTTTTATACCCGTATTTATGCATGAACCAGCCTGCTGGCAAAGCAATAATAAAATAGCCAAGGTATACTGCCGTATCAATATAAGAAGATTGCAGGTCCGTTAACTGGCAGGCTTTTTTTAAATGAGGAATAAGAATGGGATTGATGTTGTGTAAAAAAGCCCACAAAAAAAACAGGCTGGTAATTAATGCAAAAGCTACCTTGTAGCTTGTGGCTTGCGGTTGTTGATTAGGCATGTTGATCGTTAAAGATGTTTGTAAACCCTTTGATAATTTTCAGCTATAAATATACACTGTAAGCAACAAAAAAAATCGCATTAAAAATAATCTCCTTTCTTTAAAATATTTTCACCAGGTGATTTGTGAGGACACAAACCACGGCCAGCATCGTTCTTTAAAATATTTTTCAGATACTTTATTTCTTTACCGCAATGGTATTTGTCAGTACACCAATACCATCAATGCTGATATTCACCACGTCGTTTTCCTGTAGTGTAAAATCATTGGGTGGTACTACGCAGGTGCCCGTCATTAAAAAGCAGCCGGTTTCAAAATCCATTTCTTTATACAGCCACCCTGCCAGTTCGGTTAAAGAACGTTTCATATTGGCAAGTGTAGTAGCATCATCAAACATCTTTTGATTGTTGCGGTGTATTGTTATGCCGATGGAAGTAGCCAATGTGATTGGCTCCTCAATAATCAGCAGACAAGGCCCCAATGCAGCGCTTCTTTCATACATCTTTGCCTGCGGCAGATACAAAGGATTTTCGCCTTCAATACTTCTTGAACTCATATCGTTGCCGATGGTGTACGCCTGTATTGTACCAAGCGAATTGATGTATAATGTAAGCTCAGGTTCGGGCACATCCCATTTTGAATCTTTGCGTATGTGTACTGGCTGGCCATGACCTGAAACCCTTTGTGGCAGGGATTTAAAAAACAGTTCAGGCCGTTCTGCCTCATATACCCGCTGGTAACAATCAGCAGCTCCGGTATCTTCCGATTCTTCCATTCTTGCATCGCGGCTGCGCAGGTACGTAACACCTGCTGCCCACACTTCCTGGCTGCCGATTGGTGGTTGCAAATAATTATTAATCCCGTTTATTGCTTCATCGCCGGTAATTGTTTCAGCAGATGTTGATACTTGCAAAAGATGTTTGTACAAATCCGGCTGATTGATCAGTGTGTCCCAATCATCTTTTAATAAAAAATAATTTTCCTGCTGTTTCAGCATATTGCCTTTTGAAGTTTTGTATAAATGCATGGTGATGTTATTTTTTTATTGTATTGAGATCAACGCCCAGCATTTGTTTTGCCAGTTGTTGTAAGGCTGTATAACTGCCCTGAAAATGACAAGTGGTTTCTTTATATTCACCGGTTGCACCTTTCTTTAATTCCAGTGCCGGTGAAGAAGATTCCATTTCGTAAAAAGGCCCCATCTGTGTTCCATTTGCCAGCGGCCCGTCGTTGTACGAATTAATTACATCGCCTTTATAAGGTTGTGCCTGCATTTCCCATTTGCTGTTTACATACGCTGCATCTTTATTTACCTGCGGAATAATAACTGTGAGTACATTGTTATTAAAATCGAAGCTGGCTGCGATTGGTTTGGCTATCAATGGCGATAAACCAATCTTACTTCTCAGCTTTCCATCACAGGTAAAATACAATACACTATCCTTAACCTGTAAACGCTCTTTGGGAATATCGCCAAAATAATTATCTGTAATAAAAGATCGTGCGTTGGCAATTGGATGAAATGGAATGATAACGGTTGTTTGCAAAGAAGGCGTAAACATTCCCAGCAGCCAGATGGATAATAATCCTTTGT
>JAYUBR010000080.1:0-2605 GCA_043740775.1 Ferruginibacter sp.
GTGGCCGAAAAAATTGCCTTGCCATCCTCTGCCATGGCGGCATTGATGCGGCCAGGAAACTTTGGTGGTTGTATGGAATTGATAAAGGCGAGCACATCATTAAAATGACTGTCTACTTCGGTTGCTTCGGTAGTATCTGTTACTGTTAATAAGTTGCTGCCCATTAAAAACCGGCCAAAATCTCCCCGACCAAAACCATTGTAAAACATGGCATTCTTTTTCTTCAGCAACCACCAGGCAGGTACATCTGTGGGAATCATTTCTGTTGGCAGTGTAAACAGACTTTTATCGCTCCACTGTAGTGTTTTAGGGTCTCTGTGTGATACCAGCAATGCCGCCAGTGCATCTGCAAGGTTAACACCTTTTGTGCTGGTGATGAGTTGTGGCGAAACCACTTTGATGGCATTGATAAAACTTTTTGCCGCCTCATATTTTTTAACGTTTTCACCCTGCAGGTTTTTTAAGAATTTTTCGGCAAACAACGCCGTTCCCTGCCGGTTAACGGTAAAATCGCTAAGCGAATTGCCGAGACCAACAATTAATTTACCATCAAAAACCTGTGCATGGCATTGCAGGCAATTGGGCGCTACTACCAGCTCTCCATTGGGTGCCTTTACAGCAGTAAAACTATACGTAAGATTTTTATTGTTACCATCCCGTTGCAAAAAATTAGTAGTGTCTTTAGAAGTTCCCATTAAAAATAAACTGTAGGGAATACCACTTTTTAAATAATCGCCGGTGGTTAAATATTTATAGCCTGTAGCGGCATCACCGGTTCTTTGTTTGCTGGGTTGTATAAACTCCGGGTTTTCTTTTAAATGTTTGTTGATGGTTACAAAGGCAAAACCTGAAGCCAACAGCAATGATACAATTAGTAATTTTTTCATAACATTATTACTGTTTTTATTTAGGCAAGGTTTTGCCAATTAAAATAATCTTTTTATAAATCGCCTGCATTAGCAACACCGGTTTGCTGGTTATATATTGTCAGCATTTTTTTCAGGTCGTCCAGGGTGTTTATTTCCCCGGGTTTTTTGTCTGTACGCCAGCGGTTCATACGGGGAAAACGCAATGCTACGCCGCTTTTATGGCGGTTACTGGCTGCGATGCCTTCAAAAGCGATTTCAAAAACAAGGTCAGGTTTTACGGTACGCACGGGCCCAAATTTTTCAATTGAATTTCTTTTTACAAAACTATCTACCTGCGCAAATTCTTTATCTGTGAGGCCAGTGTAAGCCTTGGTAAACGGTACGAGTTTATCGCCATCTTTTACCGCAAAAGTATAATCAGTGTACAGGTTGCTGCGTCGGCCATGTCCCTTTTGTGCATAGATCATTACCGCATCAATGGTGAGGGGATCAATTTTCCATTTCCACCAGTCGCCTCTTTTACGGCCTGCCTGGTAAGGCGAGCTTTTTCTTTTTAGCATAATGCCTTCGCTGCCCATCTCCCTCGACTGGCTGCGGATAAGCCCCAGTTGTGGCCAGCTAAGAAACGAAATTACAGGCGAAATATGCAAGGCCGGATGATTAGTTTGTGCAATAAGTTGTTCCAGCAGTTGCCTTCTTTCTGCCATTGATTTATAGCGGATGTCTTCACCATTGAACTCCAGTAAATCGTAAGCTATGAAGCCTACGGGCGCTTCTGTTAATTGCTTTTTTGTGATTGTTTTTCTTCCGATTCTTGTTTGTAAGGCTGCAAAGGGTAAAGGTTTAAAGTGCTCTTCTTTTGCAGTTGTTGCAAGGCTGATAATTTCGCCATCTATTACTGTGCCGTTTTGCAATTGATCTTTAAAATTATTGTACTCAGGAAATTTTTCTGTAAGCAATTCTTCTCCGCGGCTCCATACAAAAAAATCATTATTGCGTTTGATGATCTGTCCACGAATGCCATCCCATTTCCATTCTGCCTGCCACAGTTTTTCATCTTCCAGCTTAGTTACATCTTCATCCACAGCGTAAGCGAGGTAAAAAGGATATGGCTTCGAAAAATCAGTTGCAGCAACGGTTTCACTCAACAAGTCATCAAAAGTAGTGACGGCAGGATTCCAATTGCCTGAGATGCAGTGAGCAATTACAGATGCCGCAACCTTGACGGATTTTGCCAACGCATTTACAATCATGGTTTGTGATACCCCGATTCTAAAACCGCCTGTGATGAGTTTATTAAAAACAAATTTTTCATTACGATCCATTTGTTGCCAGCTATTGGTGATGAATTGTTTTTTTACCAACTCATCCTCCTTTTCAATGCGGATAAATGTTTCCAGGTAATACGACAAGGTATGTTCTGCAACAAAACTATTTTCGTTTTTGGGTTCCGGTAGTAATAGTGAAATTGTTTCGGCCAGGTCACCTGCCGTGTGGTAGCATTCATCAAACAACCACGGTGCGATGCCTGTTATTTCCATGCACCAACCCTTTAAAATGGTTGAATTAATAATACGCTTGGGCCGTCTGCCACTGAATATGGCAATTACCCAGACTTTATCTTTCTCAGCCGCTACAGCAAAATAATCCTGCAATGCCTGCAGCTTATCATTTGTTTTGGTGCTGGTGCCAAGAACGTACACAAGTTTTGCAAATTGTTTCATGTTAATTCGCCC
>JAYUBR010000081.1:0-8622 GCA_043740775.1 Ferruginibacter sp.
TTTTGCTACAATACTTTCTGCCAACTCTCCTACATTTTTCCATCCCTGAATTTCTTTGGAAGCAAAACGTATTTTAAAATGTTTTTCAATAGCAACTACCAATTGTATGTGTGTTAATGAATCCCATCCTTCAACATCATTTGCTCTGGTGCCTTCGCTTAAATTAATGTCTTCATTGTCAATGATGTCGATAAAAATATTATTCAGTTGCCTTATAATTTCGGTACGATCCATTCTTTTTATTTAATTGAAATAAAACTTTTTTTATTTTGATATTTAGTAAGATTCAATAACCAATAGTCATCAGCAGTTTCAAAACCAAGTTGAAAATAATGATTTTTTACCATTTCGTTTTTAGAGGTTGCCAGGTATTCTCCTTTCAAATATATAAATCCCTTTTCTTTTGCAAATTCAGCAATTATATTTAGAACAAAATTTTCCATTCCACGTTTTAATACTCTGCAACTCATCAACCAGGTATCAATAAACAAAGTTGTGACATTGTCTTTTTTTAGTATGACTACACAGATTATTCCATTGTCTCCAAACTTATCTTCCAAAGTGAATGAAAACGATAAATTATTTTCATCATTGGCAATTATTTCAATGTCTGCCTCAGTATATCGAATAGTTCGTAAATTAAATTGATTAGACCTTTGAGAAAGTTGAGCAACTCTAGGTATATTAAATTTGTTGAATGGCTCAACCATTGAAACCATTTTTAAACTCTGTAGAAATGGATCTTCATTGGTAAAGCTTTTTTGAAGTACCGTTCTTTTGGCTTCAACCTGGTATTGTTTTGTTCTTTTGGCATCTTCACCGGAAAAAGAAATTGTTTCAAAGAGGTTTTGCTGATATAAAAATTCCAGGTAATCGGCAGGGTCTTTGGGTAATTCCGGAACAGTAATTCCCGGAATATTTTCTCTCACTATATTTCGTTCAAACGGATTGTCATCCAAAAAAACCATTGAATCAAAACCAATATTTAAAATGCTTTGTATTTCCCTTATATTATCAGGTTTATTTTGCCAGTTGGCAATAAAAACGGCAAAATCATCTAAATGCAAAACCATATCCGGATGGTTTTCAAAAGGCTCTTTTGCAACCGATTCTGTATTCTTACTACAGACCGCTAAAATAATTCCACGGTTTTTGAGCTTTTTTATCCAGTATTGAAATTCTGTAAATGCTTTACCAATACCTAAACTACCCAATTGAATATTCTCTAACCCATCGTCTCCTATTATACCGCCCCACATCGTGTTATCAAGGTCCAATATTAAACATTTTTTAAAATTTCCCTGTATTGCTCCTATCAAATCAACCGTCTTGAAAGCTACTTCAGGTAAAATATCCATACTCAATACCATCTCTGTATTAATATAAACTGAAGTTTGAAAAAAAATAGACTTACCAAAATGATTTTGAAGGGAGGAAATATCGCAGATAAAAAAATTAGGTTGCTTTGCAGCAAATACCATCAACTGATAATTAAGCTTACGTAATTGAAACAAAAAGGAAGATTCAATTTGATTAGCATAATTACCAAAGACGGAATCATTGATCTCAGTATAATTATAGTAAATTATTTTAGCGTTAAGATAAGTGTGTATTGTATGGCTGATTGTCTCAATCAGTTCCATCTGACTGTCGGCAAGGCTGCTATATTGCTCGAGGGGTAGTTTATTATATCTTGAAAGTAATTTATGAGCTGATTGAAAAACCAATACAATTGCCGGTTTAAATTCATATAATTCCGAATTGATATCCAGAATCTGCCTTTCTATCTGATTAAAATCAGCCTCCCATACTTCTAATTCAAAATCTTTCTCATAACCAGCTCCCCGTAAGGCTTGTGTTAAAAACTGGGTAGCTGTATCACCGAGCACTGCTATTTTAATTTTTGTACAATTAGTAAAATCTTTTTTTAAATTTTTCTTTAAGTCATTAAAAGTTGGCATATATTCTCAAAACATTTTTGAAATTCTATAGGTGCAAATTAAATAATCCAATTGAAGTAAAGATAGTAACATTAGCCTGATTAGATATTATCAAAGCTAAACAAAGAAAAAGGGGTAGCAGTCTTTGGTCCATAAAAATAAATCAAATATTACAACCCAAAAAAGTTGAAACATCCATGTTTAATTGGTAACTGATGTAAAAAAATTGTATGGGGAAAATAAAGGCTCACTTTAAAAACGGTTTTAAATAATAAATATTGCCCAACTATTCAAGTTGATTTAAAAGTGGCGGTGTAGTGGCAGCAGTAGTAAAACGTTTTACATTTATTTTTAAAATTTAAGAAAAAAATAGGATAATAATCAAATTTTTTCATGAATTATTTTAAGCATTTCCTCTTTAGCACATGGCTTATTAAATTATCCTATGACATTAAATACATTTTCCAGCCTTGTTGATAAATTAATTAAGACTGACGTTAATGTCCTTTTTTAGGCATGGTATTTGGTGGGTTGAACTTAACAAATTTAAATCCAATATCTATTATGTCCAACCTTAAAATTTCCTATAAACTTTTAAATTACATTAAATTTTAATTTGGCGTTCGTTGTTTTAAAAAGTAGTCCTTTTAGTATTATTAATCCAATAAATTACAATGAATTTTAGCCTGATCTATTTAGTAAGATTTCAGTACTGCCGCTTAAATGAGATTTTACCTGATTCCATTGCTCTTAACTTAGTATCCCTCACATATTAAAATATATTAAATTAAATTTTACAAAAAATCAATTGAAAAACTATGTATTTACCATTTACCTACGCTGCTTGTATTTACAGAATCAGGATTCTTAAATATACAACTGTAATAATTACTTTTCTGCTTTTAGCCTTTACCGTCAAAGCCAATAATTACTATATTTCCAGTTCAACCGGAAATGATAGTTATAGCAGTAGCCAGGCACAAAATCAAGCAACACCCTGGCAAAGTATTAATAAATTAAATTCTTTTTTTAATAATCTTAATCCGGGGGATAATATCTTCTTTAAACGAGGAGATACATTTTACGGCTCTATTGTGGTAACCAAATCCGGTACTGCGGGCAACCCAATTGTAATCAGTGCTTATGGCCCGGGCAATAATCCTGTTATTACAGGATTGACGAACTTATCATCGTGGAACTCAATTGGTAATGGGGTTTTTGTAGCTGCTGGTTTTGGGGTTAAAAATACAGTGAATC
The DNA here is from genome assembly GCA_043740775.1 of Ferruginibacter sp. GTDB lineage: Bacteria > Bacteroidota > Bacteroidia > Chitinophagales > Chitinophagaceae > Ferruginibacter. The sequence goes on from JAYUBR010000081.1 coordinate 3,198, forward strand.
TTGTTACGGTAAATGGTAAGCCTCAGCAGGTAGGCAGGTATCCCAATGCTGATGCAGCTAATGGTGGTTATTTGACATATGAATCCTATTCAGGAACGAGTTCTATATATGACAATCAATTGTCAGGCAGTCCTAACTGGACAGGAGCTGAAGTAGTAATAAGGAAACAGCATTATCTGTTAGAACGTTGCCTGATCACTAATCATTCAGGAAGTAGTATTAATTATGTATCTACAACTCCTATTAATCCTGCCAATGGTCCCGCTGTTATTGAAGCAGGTACCAACGGATTTGGCTATTTTATTCAAAGAGATCCAAGAACTCTTGACCAATTAGGAGAATGGTATTTTGACCCCAACAGTAAAAATATGCAAATGTATTTTGGTGGTAATAATCCTTCTTCTTACAATATTCAGGTAAGTACCATTGATACACTAATTAATATAAATAATAATTATTTTATCAATATTTCCAACCTTTCTTTGGAAGGTGCAAACATGGCGGCTGTTTATGCAAAAGATGGAGGAAGTATTACTGTTCAGAATTGTAATATTACATCAACAGGTGCAAAAGGAATCTACTTTTTTAATTGTCCCTATACTGTTGTGGATAATATCAATAGCAATTATGCCTTATCAAATGGTATAGATATTACAAACAGAAATGCTCCAAGTGTTACCATCACAAATTCGAACATAACCAATACCGGGATCTATGCTGGGATGGGTTCTTACTGGAACAATGCAGATTACAAAGGAATATTTGTGGAAGTAAGCAACAATGCTCTGTTGCAATATAATAATGTTATTACTACTGGTTATACAGGAATACATTGGCAGGGCAATGACGTATCTGTTAAAAATAATTTTGTCAATAATTATAATTATGTTGTTGAAGATGGAGGAGGCATTTATACTTATACTACTAACTCTCAGTATTTTACAAATAGAGTTGTAAGAGATAATATTGTTTTAAATGGAATTGGTGCTCCTGCAGGAACAGGGGGAGATGTAAACGTACAGGGTATTTATTTAGATGGTTCTACCATGAATGTAGATGTGCTGAATAACTCAGTTGCAAATGTTGCAAGTAATGGATTTTATAGTAACAACCCCACAAATGTAAAAATTGATGGAAACACCAGTTTCAATAATGGTAGTGCGATAGGACTTACTAAATATTACGATGGCCCGGTTTTAAACAATTTTAGTATTACCAACAATATACTCTACCCTAAATATGATTATCAGAATAATTTATTTTATGTCAATACGGGATTAGATATTCCCTACACAATGTCTATAGAGACTGCCATGCAACAAATAGGGACTATTGAAAATAATTATGTAAATATGCCAAATGCTGCTGGTTTTGGTTACTATTATAAATCCAATGCGGGAGGTGCTTATACTTTTCCCGCACCATTAACTTATAATGGTTGGAAAGCCGCTTCGGGTCATGACCTGGCTTCCAAATTGCCCCCTATCGCTATTCCCACTTATAAATTAAACAGTCTTACCAGCGGAAATAAAATTGTCAATGGACAGTTTACCAATGATATCAGCAGTACTACTTTTTTTGCGGATAATGGTAATAATATTTCCAGTTGGGATAATACGGGCAAATTAGGTACTGGCGGATCTTTAAAATTAACGCCTTCTAGCTATGCTTCAAATTTCACCTATGTTTTCAAAACTACAGGCGCAGTAAGCGTAAATAAAAATTATATAATAAGGTTCTCTACCGTTGGATCAGGGAACAATGGTGTGGTGAATGCATTGATCAGGCAAACAAACGGTTCTTATAGTCCAGTTTCAAATAAACTAAGTCAATCCTATGGCACATCTAAACAGGATCATGAATTTATGCTCACTGCTACCACATCTGAAGGGGATGCTACTTTACAGTTGGAGGTACAACAAACTTCCGGCGCAACATATATTGATGATATACAATTTTATGAAGCCGATGCAAGCCCTGTTGATATAAACTCTCAACTGCGTTTTGAGTACAATGCATCAAAGAATGTTACAAACATACCACTTGATGCAAATTATGTTGGGGTAGATGGTACCCAGTACAATGGGTCCGTTAGTTTACAACCCTATACTTCAAAAATTTTGATACGGTCCGGAGCAGCGACAGCTCTACCACTAACGGCCAGTGCATCTGCAGGAGCTGTTAGTTGTTTTGGAGGCACCGTAAATGTTGTTGTAAGTGCAACTGGCGGTACCGCACCTTACACCGGCACAGGCAATTTTTCAATGGGCGCAGGTCCACATACTTTTACGGTAAAAGATGCTACAGGTGCTACAGCATCTGCGTTCCTTGACATCACCCAGCCAGCTGCTGCGTTACAAGCGCAATCCAGTGCTGGTGCAATTTTAACCGTTGGGGGTACTACCAGCGTTACTGTAACGGCCAGTGGTGGAGTTGCTCCCTACAAGGGTACAGGTACTTTTTCCAATGTTAAAGCTGGTGGTTATGATTACACTGTGACGGATGCCAATGGTTGTACCGCTATTACGAGTATTACCATTAGTGACCCAGGCACTCCTGTAACAACGTCTCCTGTTACATCCCCGCCCGTTACAAGCCCCACAGTTACATTAACAGCTAGTGCAGATGCAGGACCTGTTTATTGTTTTGGAGGTACCGTAAATGTTGTTGTTGGCGCTACAGGTGGAACCACACCTTATTCCGGTACAGGCAATTTTTCAATTGTTGCAGGCCCACATACCTTTACTGTAACGGATGCTACTGGCACTACATCATCAGTATACATACTTATTACCCAGCCAGCTGCAGCATTGCAGGCACAATCCAGTGCTGGTGCAATTTTAACTGCCGGTGGTACTACAAGTGTTACAGTAACTGCCAGCGGTGGTGTTGCTCCTTACAAGGGTACTGGTACTTTTTCCAATGTGAAAGCCGGTGGTTATGATTACACTGTGACGGATGCTAATGGTTGTACCGCAATTACCAGTATTGCCATCAATGATCCAAGTACACCAATTACTACTCCTTCTTTAACATCCACCGCGTCTGCTACGCCTATCCGGTGTTTTGGAGACTACTCTTCTATAACAGTCAACGGCATAGGTGGTACTACTCCTTATAGTACTGTTGGTACTTTCCAAGGTTCGGCAGGTGTTGGTTCTTTAAAAATATCTTTCCCTACTGGCATAAAGGACAATTATAGTTCATTGTATTCACCTGTAGGATCTCTAAATTCCTCTAAGTATTATGTGGTGCGTTTTACTACATTGAGTACAACCCAACAAGGATTTTTGCGTGTATACCTTGGCAATGCTTTAGCTCCATATAACCGACTTGGTAATCAATTGCCCAGTGCCTCTTTTGGTACAACCAGGTTAGATCATCAATTTATATTTTCTATTCCTACATCCGTAGCAAATGCAAATTTTGTAATTGAGGTTGATCAAAACTCCGGCACTACCTATATTGATAATGTTGCATTTTTTGAATCAAGCGCTACTGGTGACTTAATTGGATCCAACCGACTTACAAACGGACAATTTGAATCAAATATTGATAATATTAAGGTTTGGAGTCCAAACCAGAATGAGGTGGTAAGTTGGGACAAAACAGCGAAGATCAGCAACACTTACTACTATACAGTATATGATGCCACAGGGTTAACATCTACATCAATAATCAATTTAACACAACCGGAACTTTTGCAGGCTTTTTCAAGTGCTGCCCCAATTTCTTCTGCTGGTGGGTTTACTACAATTGGCGTAAATGCTACTGGTGGAACTGCTCCCTATATTGGCACAGGGTACTTCTATGTAAATGCTGGTACTTATACCTATACCGTTACTGATGCAAATGGTTGTACTGCATCTACCACTTACACTGCGGGTCAGGCAGGTGCCAGAATAGCTTCATCACCAACCAGTACTACATTAAATTCTCAATTGAGCCCAACAGTTAGCAGTACATCTACTCTATCTGTTACTACTTTTCCTAATCCAACCACCAGTGAGTTTGGATTAATGGTGCAAGGCGGCAGTAACGAACCACTTGAAATTACTGTAAGTTCAAGTGATGGTAAGGTTCTTTTAAAAAGAAAAGGGGCTTCCAATCAAACGTATCATTTTGGAAATGATTTCTTATCTGGAATGTATTTTATTCAGGTCATTCAGGGTAAGATTGCTAAAACTGTAAAAGCCATAAAAATTAAATCTTATTAAGATATATTTCGCACAAATCAAGCGCACAAAAAACCCCGGAAATTTCCGGGGTTTTTTGTGCGCTATTAAAATATTTTTCGACTCTCTACACTTAATCGTCAGAATCTTCTAAACCATATTAATATAACGTGAGTTTTGGAACTTAGAGATTGGTTATCAATATGTATAGATATAAATAGCTTTGAAGTACTCATGACATGAGTAAAAATTGTAGTGACCAAACTAACCCTGCTATGATTATTAACTACTCATCCCTCAAAAAGTCTGTAAGCCTTTTAGACAAGGGTATTGCATAAAACGGGCAATAAAAATCTTCCGGCTTGTTTGCAAAATCATTAAAAATCCTGCAGCTTTATATATGCCATCCAACAAAAAACAAAGCCCCCGGATAAGATTAATGGCCTTGCTGATCAGCTTGACCAAAATATCCATTGTATCTGTTAGCCAATAAAGTGAACTGGTCTTTTTTCGAAGATGCCTTTAAGAAGCATTACAATGAAAGAATGGTTGCACCTGCCAAGCCAAGCCGCCTGATGGCATCGCTGCTGATAATAAATCTTTGCGCAACCTGAGCGATGAAAATTTAATAGAACAATGGGCAGAAAATATTTATTACCAGTATCTTGGTGGAGAACAACATTTCAGCCATCCGCCCCTTGTATATCCACCGGCTTGTTGGCCTTTCGTCAACGCATTGGGGAGCCTGGAGCAGAACTGATTTTACAGGAGCGCATCCGCATAAATAACCCTCCAAAGGACAATAATGACGGAGATATTGTAAGTATTGACACAACAGTACAGGAAAAATATAACCTGTCCAACAAACGATAAGCTGTATAAAAAATATTATAAAATGGGGATAATTGCTGGTAAAGAATCAATAGATCTTCGCCAGTCCTATACCCAACCGGTTAAAAAATTAAAAAATATACAACGCTTTAAACGAACTAAGCATGATGCAAAGGCAGCAAAAAAAGCAAATAAAAGCATACAGATTATAGCAAACAGACTGGTAAGGGAACCTGGCCGAAAGCTTCCATTGCCAAGCCTTGGAACATATTTGCCTGCCCTTAAATTATACCAACGGGTGGCTATCACAACAGCGTGGTAACAGGGATAAAATTTACAGCTTACACGAACCTGATGTTAAATATTATCCAAAAGGAAAAGAACATAGAATTTTTATTTCAAAAATGAGGTTAAATGGA
>JAYUBR010000082.1:0-8621 GCA_043740775.1 Ferruginibacter sp.
CTGATAACTGGCCGCAGCCAGTAATTGGGCAATGTGGAAATAAGGATAGAGATAGTGTTATAAAATAATTGAACCCACGGTTACTTTATATGCGACCGGGATATACTGTACCTGGTTACTAACGCTGATAAAATATGGGCAACACTATGCCGAACGGTTTGCCGGTAACTGAAAGCGTGAAGGAAATTGAAAAATAAAAAGAAGAAAACAATTGCTAATGCACCGCGGTAACATTTACTTTTTCAATTCCTTTTAAGTGTAACTCAATGTGCCTGTCGTGTGCCTTGCTATTGTACTCGCTGATAATTTCCAGTATATCATAATCAATAAAATTACAGTCGCTGCCATCAATGGTTAACACGCTGTATTCTGCCACTTCATCCAAAGTTTTGCGCAATTTTACTTTGTTTAAAAAAGTTACATTGCTGTTGAGTTTGATGTATTCTGTATCTATACCGTCTTGCTGTGATTTGGTAATTTTATATTCTGTTTTAAAATTATTCTGAATGATAAAGTAAACAGAAATCAGCAGCCCGATGCTTACCCCTATCAGTAAATCAGTGACCAATATTACAATGATGGTAAACATAAAGGGAATAAACTGTTTCCATCCCAGGCTGAACATATTGCGGTATAATTTTGGTTTGGTAAGATTGAAACCTGTAACCAGCAATATCGCAGCCAGCGAAGCATAAGGAATTTTGTTCAGCAAAAAAGGCACAAGCAATACGGCAAGCAAAAGAAAAAGTCCGTGTGTAAAGGCAGAGAGTTTTGTCCGTCCGCCTGCATCTACATTGGCCGCACCTCTTACCACCACGGCTGTCATGGGTATTGCACCCAGTAACCCACAGATAATATTGCCAATGCCTTGCGCAACCAACTCACGGTTAACCGGGGTGATGCGGTTGCGTTTATCTAATTTGTCAATGGCTTCTATACAAAGCAACGTTTCAAGCGTTGCCAGCAAACCTATAATCAGCCCATCTTTCCATATTTCAGCGGTAGAAAATAGTTTAGAAAAATCAGGTAAAGAAATACCGGCAAAAATATTAGCCGGAATATTTACAAGTTGTGTTTGCTTTAGTGAAAAGTCAGAAGTTGCTTTTGTAAAAACAATATTGGTGATGATGCCAATAACAACCACCAGTAACGGAGCTGGAATTACCTTAAACTTTTTCGCTGCGGGATGCTGCAATACAATAAGTACACTTAAAGAAAGAAGGGTTATCAATATAGCACCTCTTGTAATGTGCTGATTGAATTCACCGATATTACCCAAAAAATGTTTGGAAGAAAAAAGGTTCAAAAAACCACTTGTCCAGAAATCTGGTTGATCATAACCAAGTGCTAAAGGAATTTGTTTTGAGATCAATATAATTCCAATGGCAGCCAGCATCCCTTTTATAACAGATGAAGGAAAATAGTTAGCAATGGCACCGAGTTTTAAAAGCCCAAGCAGCAGTTGAAACAAACCTGCCACCATCACTACAAGCAAAAATATTTTATAATCGCCAAGGGAAATAATGGAGGCTGCAACAATGGTAGTTAAACCTGCAGCCGGCCCTGAAACTGCCAGTTGCGAACCGCTGATTAAACCCACCACTATGCCACCGATGATGCCGGATAAAATACCCGCTGCAAGCGGAGCTCCTGATGCCAAAGCAATGCCCAAACACAGAGGCAGCGCAACAAGAAAAACAGAAAGACCTGCAGGCAGATCGTGCTTAAGCCATATAATCCGGTAATATCTTATGGTACGTTTCATGAATATTTTTATCAAAAAATGACCGCCTTCACTATTTACCTTCAAAACAGTAACTAACAAAAATACCGATTGTAGAATTATTACCACATCAATTAAAAAGGTTTTGTATTTTTCATAATAAACCGCTCTTTTGTAAGTGCTAAATATTGAGAAAAATTGTGGCATGCATTGTGTTTTCTCCGTAAGTATCATTTAAACCCAATCAGACTTTTTACAAAGAATGTTCAGCATAAATTGTTCATTCGCTAAACGGCTTAAATTATTAAAGTAAAAGATACCATACAAAACTACTTTTTTAAAACAACGTTTTTATTAATAGCCTTTATTCATACTTCGCTTTGCGTTGCCGCACAGGATACCAGTTTCCGATCAAAACATGCGGCCATATTTTTTCCTTACCCGATGTATAAAGAAAAATGGCGTTCTTCCATCGGCTTTACAATGATGACTACCCCCGAAGACATTACAGAAGAAGTAAGGTTAAGAATTCCCGCTGGTGATTATCACCTGTTAAGAAAAATAAACAACCATTTTATTTTAGAGAGCCGCCTGCTTTTTCAGGTGCTGCAGAACCATGTGTCCACCGGTATTCAGTACGTTAGACCAATAAATGAAAACGTATACATTTCGGCAGCAAATGATATTGGATTTTGGTTTGGGATTTTAAAACTTAGCGGCTTTAACAGCAAGGGGTTGGGCTGGATTGATTATCCCAACATGTCAATTGGATATAAAACAAACAAGGATTTATTGATTACCTTGAAGGCGCAGGTTTCAATCAACCTATATTACCAGGCTTCCAACGGCGAAGTAAAATATTCTTCCGGTAAAAATTATTACAATGGCGAAACCTTTACCCTTGCGCTGGAACAACCGTTCTACAACAAAAAACATTTAACCCTTGCCTTTTCTGCCATCAACAATAAATTTTACTGGCAAACCTGGGCCCTGTTTTATAAAACAAACCGAAAAATTTTTTACCCACAAGTAACCGTTGGATTTATTTTATGAGGAAACTAATTGCTATATTTTTTTTAACCGTTATTGTATTCTCCTGTAAAAAAGAATACAGGGTAATTATGCCGGATACAGCAACCTGGAATTTGTTTAATAGTCCGGCTGCGCATGCTTTACCGGCTTCTGCAAAAGCAGCTATGGAAGGTGTTTATACCACAACAAACGGAGCTGATTTTTTTGGTGATCTTGCAGCCATTAAGTGGAGTTATTCAATAAAGAACAGAGATACTACTTTTCATGTTTCCGGCTTTTTTGGTAAAGATATTGCTTACTTTATATGCGAAGGAAAACAACTGAATGGCAACATCTTGTTAAATGGTTACTGGCGTAAAATGCTTGGTATCGAAACGGGATTGATACACCTAACAATAGCTGCGAATGAAGGCGCCCGTTTATTGCTAAGCCCTTCTCCTGTGGTTAGTGCCGATAGTGTAATAATAAATGGCGTATATGGCACCGGCCAGCAGGATCCTTCATTAGCGGTAATGTTTACTTATACCAGGAAACTGAATCATAGCCCCGCTCCTTTTCAAATTGCAGCGCACCGCTCCGGCGGCCGCACGTCTGATCTGTTACCTGTTTCAGAAAATTCAATTGAGATGATTTTGAAAACTTCAGAATTTGGCAGCACCGGTGTTGAAATAGATGTGCGGTATACCAAAGACGGTGTTCCGATTCTTTACCACGACAATACTTTAAACCTGCGGGAGATACAAAAAAGTGGATTGGTTGGGCCAATAGAAAAATATACCTACGAGCAACTATCTGTTTTTGTAAGACTGATTCATGGTGAAAAAATTCCAACCCTTCGGGAAGCGTTGACCGCTGTGGTATATCAAACACCTTTATCATTTGTTTGGTTGGATACAAAATACGTTGGCAGTATAAAACCTGTGCAGAAACTTCAAAAAGAATTTATACAGAAGGCAGCAGCAAACGGCAGAAAATTAGATATAGTGATTGGCCTTCCCGGCAAGGCACAACTGGATGAATTTTTATCATTGCCGGGATTTCAGAATACGCCCTCTTTGTGTGAGTTAAGCATTGATGATGTTATAAAATCCAATGCCGCGATATGGGCACCCCGTTTTACAGCAGGGACCCAAAACGAGGAGGTTGACAAGATTCATGCATTGGGGAAAAGGGCCTTTGTATGGACCGTAGACGTTCCCGAATTTATAACAAGCTTTGTGAACAACGGCCACTTCGACGGCATATTATCCAATTTTCCATCATGCGTAGCATATAATTATTATGTACACCAGTAAAGCGGTTCTTTTGGCATTAATGCTACTGACAACAATGTGTTTTAACAGGGTATTCGCACAACCGACTGTTAAAGCTGATACCGTTGTAAAAAGAAAATCTTCTTTTATTTTATACCTTGGTGGTGGTTTTGCAAGTTATGTCGCCAATATAAATCCCCAGCCGGATAACAGGGTACGAAATGTTTCAAAAACCAGTGCAGCAGGCACTTTCAGGCTAATGTGGCATCCGGGCTATCGCCTGTGGCTGGGTGTTGAAAGCGGTTATACCAATTTTTTCAGTTACGAGTTAAAAAATGGTTCACAAACCGGCAAAGTGAGTCTGCATGCGGTTCCGCTCCTGATCGTTTGGTCAATGCCGGTTATAAAAAGGATTAGTATTTTTGCAGGCATCGGTTCTTATCTTTTAACGAGTGACCTGAAATATGATGGCAATGTGCATTCGAAATTTTTTAGTTTAGGCTCGGATCTTGCAATCCTGTATACGCAACCCATTTCAACAAGATTTGGCCTGGCGGCAGAAGCAAAGTGGATGAACGCATTTGAAACAAGAGACAATATGTTAGGCGTGCAGGTACAAATGGTTTGGAAGTTTATAAAATTGTAAATTCACCGGAACATGACAAAATTAAAAATCATTTTATTTTTACTTGCGGCAATTCCTTTTACCGGCTTTGCCCAATTGCCTTCCGATCATCCAGCTACCGGCGTTGAAATAGATTTTATCAGCGACACACAGGCTCCCATGCTGGTGGAAAAACTAGTACTGAAACCCACGCACAACAAACAGGCTACTTCTTTACTTTTTGCGCAGATTGTAAAAACAAAACCACAAAGTGTATACATGTTGGGTGATGTAGTATCATTAGGATATAGGAATCGCAAATGGAGAAAAGTGGATACTTTTTTAGACAGTTGCCGCAAAGAAAATACAACGGTTTGTGGCTTGCTGGGTAATCATGATGTGATGGGCAGAACTAAAAAAGGAGAAAGAAATTTTTTAAAAAGATTCCCTGAAAATGTGCGCACTGGTTATGTTTCGGTAACAGATTCTGTGGCCATCATTCTATTGAACTCAAATTTTAATAAACTTTCCGCAGGTGATAAAGCAACCCAAAATGAATGGTATCAATCTGAATTAAACAGGCTTGATACCAGTGAAGCAATCAAAGCCATTATTGTAACCTGTCACCATGCACCTTATACCAACAGCATCATTGTGGGCTCTTCTTCTTACGTTCAGGAAAACTTTGTACCGGCATTTATCAATTCAAAAAAAGCAAGGTTATTCATCACCGGGCATGCGCATGATTTTGAACATTTTAAAGTAGAAGGTAAAGATTTTTTAGTGATTGGTGGCGGTGGTGGTTTGCATCAGCCACTCAATACTTCGGCAGGTAAACGTCCTGACCTTGCAACGGATTATAAACCTTTGTTTCATTATTTATCCGTACAAAGAACAGCAGATGAATTAAAGGTTACCAGTCATTTTCTTTCAACTGATTTTACCGGCTTTGCAACAGGGCATAGCTTTACAACCGATCAGCCGGTATTGACTGCAACAAAAACTGTTGAAAATAAAACGGATAATTAAATGCATTAAAGCAATACAACTCTTGTGTGTCATTTTAGAGAAATACCGCTACATAATAAAAGTTGGTTTGAAAATGATTCTATTTTAAGGGCTGCTACAAAGCATGATTTATTATAAGTTTTATGGACATTTTAAAAAGACATACTAAATCCACAATTCTACTTGGATTATATTTTTAGTGATGGACATTTGTTATTTATTATTGTTTTAGTTTGACAAAACATATCAAACCAACTTGTGACTTTTCTCCTTTTGGAATTGTTTTAATTTCTGTACTACTTGGACTTATTTATACTTTAGGTTTTTTAATCAAAACATTGGCGACAAAAGAATCAAATAAGACGGATTACTTAACCTTTTTAGGACTCATTATATTTCCATTAGTTGTGGGGAGGATTTTATGTAATGAGTAACTCCTGATGTTTTTTAAAAATAGTCCAATCTTATTTTGCGACGGTTGTTTTCAACATTTCCTTCACCGCAGCTTCCAGTTGATCGTCTTTGCCATTTAAAAAATCTTCGTACAATAACGGCACTTTCATATCGGGTTCTAATTGCAGGTTTTCTGTTGGCCTGTCTTCCTGGCCATAAGTGGCAATCATCGGGATACCAAAAACAATCGTGGGGTCTATCTGGGTTTCCCACCAAACAGCAGTGCCCGTGCCCGGTACGGCCATGCCTATTAATTTACCAATGCCATTTGCTTTATACACATACGGAAAAATAAATGCGTCACTGTAATTGCTTTCGCTCATCAATACACAGCTTGGTAATTGCCATCTGTCCATGGGTTCCGTTGCCGGTACCATATTATCCTGGGGCGCAAAACGCAGGTAGGTTTTGCCGCTTAAAAAAGTATTCAAATCGTTGTGCAGCCAGCCTCCGCCATTGAATCTTGTATCCACAATCAGGGCCTGTTTGTTTTTATTGCGGCCCATCACTTCATCTACAACAGACCGGTAACTGCCATCATTCATACTTTGTACATGCACATAGCCCACTTTACCATTGCTTAATTTATCGACCATTGTGTACATCATGTTGCTCCAGCGTTTGTACATCAATACTGATTCTTCCGCAAAAGAGATCGGTTTAACCGACTCGTCAAACCGGGTATTTGTTTTTGGATCAAGCACCTGCAACAATGTATTTTTACTTGTTTTACGATTCAATAATTTTGCCCAGTCATCACTGTCAGTTATGGGTTGCCCGTCTATCATCTCTATAATAAATCCTGATCTTATTTTTCCTGCGGCTTTATCAGCCGGCCCGCCTGCCAGTACCTCTGTAACTTTTAATCCCTTGCCTGTATATGTTTCATCGTACAATAAACCAAGCACTGCCGTCGCATCCGGGTTTACCATTTGAGGCGTATACCTGCCACCGGTATGCGAAGCATTTAACTCTCCCAGCATTTCACTTAGCAATTCCTGAAAATCATAGTTGTTGCTGATGTGTGGTAAAAATTTTGCGTAGGTATCCTTGTACATTTTCCAGTCGATGCCATGAATTTTCGGATCGTAAAATTTTGCCTTCACCTGCCGCCAGCAATGATCAAAAATGTATGCCCGTTCTTTAGCTGCATCCAGCACCATCTCTGCCGAAATGCTGATGGGCATTGATTTACCGGCATCATCAATTTTTAATAAGCTGCCATTGTTGGTAACAAAAACACTTTTCCCATCCTTGCTCATTTCAATGCCACTGGGGCTGCCACCTAGTTTGGCCAATATTTTTGTATCGTGTGTGCGTGGCTCGGTAATCCATAAATCGTAACCCTTTTCAAACGCCGCCAGGTAATACACTTTAGAGGCATCAGCAGTTACAATATAATCGCTGATAGAAGAACTGTTGATAGTGAGGCGAACCTTTCTGTTATCAACACCTGTAAAATCGGGCAGCCAGTTTTTTGGTTTGGCCAGTGTAAGTTTAGCGGTATCTTTTTTTGAGGAAGAATCTTTTTTATCCGCACCATTTTTTTCCAGCAGCAATGCATAATCATCTTTTGCCAGTTTAAATTCATCAAAGGCAGGCTGGTCTAAAAATGCAGCATAAATATCAACTTCCCTGTTGCCCTGGTAAGCCAGCGATCGCCGTCCTTCCCGGTTATTTAACCACGTTACCAGTTTACCATTCAGTCCCCACTTAGGATTGTTTTCACCAAAGCCACTGTTGATGGGATGTACAATAACGCCTGAACCATCCGCTTTAATAACGGCCATGTGTGCGCCGCCAAAACCAAAGTATTCATCATCTGCCAAAATATATTTACTATCGGGGCTCCAGTTAAAATCAATGTCGCCATCCGCATAGCTATAGTTATGCCCGGCCGGAATAAGGGTACGGGATTGCTTTGTAGCGATGGTATAAATTTTAAGAATATTCCTGTTTTCAAGGTAAGCCACTTCCTTACCATCGGGCGAATATTTCGGTAAAAATTCTTCTGCTGCCGTTGCAATCAATGGCTCTTCTTTTAACACGGTTGCAGCATAAAAATAAGGTTCCTCTTTTCGTGCAATGGTAGTTGTATAAATGTCCCAGTTATCATTTCGCTCTGCGGCATAAATTAAGGTTTTGCCATCGGCACTCCATTGTATCATCCGCTCCTGCTGGGGTGTATTGGTAATGCGTTTGGTTTGTGCACCGTCTACGCTGGTAACAAAAACTTCTCCCCTGGTTACAAATGCAATCTCTTTGCCATTGGGCGATAAAGCAAACTCGCCCACATTGCCATTTACGGTTACATTTTTTTCTACGTTTTGCCTGCCGTCATTGAAAATCTGAACTGCTACTTTTTGTGGTGTTCCTCCATCTGCCAGCGTATAAATTTCTCCGTCATTTGTAAAACACAATGTGTTGCTTTTACTGATGCTTAAATGGCGAACCGGGTTTATTTTAAATTGAGACAATTGCTTTTCTGTTGATGAGCCCAGATCTTTTTTATAAATATTTTGATTGCCATTTTTTTCGCTCAGGTAAT
>JAYUBR010000083.1:0-8618 GCA_043740775.1 Ferruginibacter sp.
TATATCATTTAAAGGGTAAACATCAAAAAGTTTCATCTTACTATTTTAAAAATAATTGGCTTTTAATTTTAACCCGGTAGTTTCATCCAACCCAAAAAGCAAGTTCATATTTTGTACCGCCTGGCCGCTGGCCCCTTTTAAAAGATTGTCAATTGCAGAATGCACCACTAATTTATTACCCACTTTTTCTAACTGGATAACACATTTATTTGTATTGACAACTTGCTTTAAAAAGATGGGCACTTTGCTGATGGTTACAAAAGGATGAGTGGCATAGTAGTCCTCAAACAGCTCCATAAGTTCATCAATACGTGCATCACATTTTAAGGTGGAACTGATAAAAATTCCTCTTGTAAAATCTCCTCTCCACGGTACAAAGTTTACATCAACAACACCTTTGGTTTGCAGTTGAGTCAATGACTGCGTTATTTCTCCAATATGCTGATGGTCTAAAGTTTTGTATGCCTGTATATTATTTGCCCGCCAGCTAAAATGTGAGGTGGCACTCGATGATTGCCCTGCACCTGTTGAGCCTGTAATGCCCGTTGTATATACATCCGATAATAAACCAGCTTTTGCCAATGGCAATAAACCCAATTGAATGGCCGTTGCAAAACAGCCGGGATTGGTAATATTTTTTGCACTGCGAATAGCTTCTTTGTTGAGTTCCGGTAAGCCGTAAACAAATGTGCGGTTGCCATTTTTAACTTTGTTGCTTACCCGGAAATCCTGGCTAAGATCAATTACTTTTATCTTTTCATCAATGGTATTGGCAGCCAAAAATTTTGCTGCATCACCATGACCCACACATAAAAAAAGTACATCAATATCGTTACTCAAATCAGCGCTGAATAACAAACCAGTTTCGCCAATTAAGTCACCATGAATTTTACTTACCGGGTTACCTGCATTACTGCTGCTATGGATAAAACTTATTTCAACCTGTGGATGATGAATAAGCAAGCGAATCAGTTCTCCGCCGGTATAACCTGCCCCACCAACAATACCAGTTTTTATTTTATTCGCCATTGTTGGCTTCTTTTACTTTGTGATAAATGGAGGTTTGATTGCCAAATATTTTACTGAATCCTCTTACGTCTTCGCCGGTAAAGCCGGTGTTCATTTCACCGTATTTTCCAAATTTGTCGCTCATCAAATCATGGGCTGATTCAATACCAATTACCTGGAAGCGGTAAGGATTTAATTGAACAAATACATCGCCGGTAACCTGCTGCTGACTACTTTCAAAAAACGCTTCAATATCTCTCATTACGGGGTCCATTATCTGTCCCTCATGCAACCAGTTACCGTAAAATAATGCCAGTTGATCTTTCCAGTTTAATTGCCATTTGGTAAGCACATGTTTTTCCAAAGCATGGTGTGCTTTTAAAATAATCATGGGGGCTGCAGCCTCAAAACCAACACGTCCTTTAATACCAATGATGGTATCACCCACATGTATATCTCTGCCTATTCCATATCCGCCCGCAATGGTTTGTAAATATTGAATTGCTCCGGTCGGGTGACCAAAAGTTTTATCATTTACGGTATTCAATTGCCCTTTTACAAAACCTAATTTAACTTCTTCAGTGCCTGCCTTTGTTACTTGTGTAGGCCAAGCCTCTTCCGGCAAAATACCTTTACTTTTTAATGTTTCTTTACCGCCAACACTGGTACCCCACAAACCTTTGTTAATCGAATAAACCGCTTTCTCAAAATTCATGTCCACACCTTTTTCTTTCAGGTAAATGATCTCCTGTTCACGGCTTAATTTTAAATCTCTTATCGGTGTAATAATTTCTACGCCTGGTATTAGTATATGAAAGATCATATCAAAACGCACCTGGTCGTTACCAG
Organism: Ferruginibacter sp.; assembly: GCA_043740775.1. Classification (GTDB taxonomy): domain Bacteria; phylum Bacteroidota; class Bacteroidia; order Chitinophagales; family Chitinophagaceae; genus Ferruginibacter. The sequence continues at coordinate 1,858 of JAYUBR010000083.1, forward strand.
CGCCTGTGCTGCCATGGGCTACACCATCTGCATGTAAAGCTTTGGCATGAGCGGCTATATGCAAGGCCTGGCTTAATCTTTCGGCACTTACACTTAATGGATAGGTATTGTTTTTTAAACAATTACCAAACACTAAATATTTAATAATGGTATCGTAATAATCTTTCACTGCATCCACGGCGGTATGTGTTGTAACCCCCAAAGTGTATGCATGTGCTTCAATTGTCTTTAACTCTTCTGCAGTAAAACCACCTGTGTTTACAATCACAGAATGTACTTCGTACCCCCTATCTATGGTTAAATATTTTACACAAAAAGAAGTATCCAAACCGCCACTAAAACCAAGTACGATTTTGCGCTTTGCCCCGGGCTGGGTTAGGGTTGAATTTTTTAAATCTGCATCAGTATGATCCATCAACTTAAAATTTATTTATAACAAATTAAAATACTTCAATAAAGATTTTGGTAAACTTCCGCCTCCATCTTTTTTCTTTAACAACTTTAATAAACGGCTTTGCTTAACATGCATAAAACGTTCGTATAATTTAGAATGCTGTTTAAAATCTTCTTTGGTTTCTTCGGGTTCATAATGATCTGCGGGATCGTAGAGCATGGCTGTGCACATACAATTTTTTCTTTCCTTACTCATCAGTATATCAAAGTTCACGCAGCTTTTACAGCCTGCCCAAAACTCTTCATCATCTGTTAACTCAGAGTAGGTCACTGGTTCGTAACCCAGGTCACTGTTGATCTTCATAACTGCAAGCCCTGTAGTTAAACCAAATATTTTTGAAGTGGGATACCTTTCTTTACTAAGGTCAAAAATTCTTCTTTTGATTTGTTTGGCAACTCCACTTTTTCTGAATGCAGGTGCCACTATCAAACCGCTATTGGCAACAAACTGATCATGACCCCAGGCTTCAATATAGCAGAAGCCGACCCAGATGCCATCGGTTGTTACTGCAATAACAGCCTTGCCTTCATTGATCTTTTTTTCGATATATTCAGGAGAACGTTTGGCTATACCGGTACCTCTTGCCTGTGCAGATGACTGCATTTCGTCTGTAATGGTTGTTGCGTAATGGCTGTCGCTGAAAGTGGCAACCCTAACTATGATGTTATTCGTTTCCAATTGTGTAAAATTGAACTGTTGTGTAAAATAAAGAATTTGTAAGAACCTGTTTTTGGAGATTTTTTCACTGACAGGGGCAGGTTTTAAGTGCTCGGCCTATCAGCAACCAGGACTACGTCGGGGGCATGTTACCAATGCATTTATTACTGAAAAGGTTATTTCAGTTGCATGGTTGTTGTAAGTATAATATGGTTCGTTTTGCTTCACTTTTTGATTTTGCTAATCAGCAGGTGCAAATGTATAACATTTTTAAAAAGAACATGCTAAAATTTATAAAAATTTTAGTGGTGCCCAAATCAACTTAATAGTTTATTTTATTGCACTGCCGCCAATTAATGTTCAGCAAAGGCTATGCTGCCATTAACAACAAACGCCTGCAATGCTTCTGCAATCTTTCTGTCATTGCTCAACCTCGGTACTTTATTTTGCCCACCCAATTTACCCACACTCTTCATGTAATCAATAAAGCCATTCTTTTTTACCGGTGTTATTTTTAATTGCTGTAAAATATTACCGCCAATTAAATCATCGTAGTACACGTTTTTTGCACGCAGGTTATCGTTCACCTTACCGGCAAATGCTGCAAGATTGGGTGGTGTATTTTCAAATTCAACAAACCATTCATGATAACTTTTACCACCGTCCTGCGATATCATTGGCGCTACAGTAAATTCAGTAATATGCACTTTTTCTTCGTTGGCTGCCTTCATCAACGCAGCTTCTACTTCTTCTCCAATTACATGTTCGCCAAATGCCGATATAAAATGTTTGGTTCTTCCGGTAACTAATATCCGGTATGGATTGGTGCTTACAAACTTAACCGTATCACCAATATTATATGCCCATAAACCAGCGTTATTGCTTATCACGAGTGCATAATTCTCTCCGGCTTTCACATCTTTCAAAGTAAGCCTTGTGGGATTTTCATTGACTATTTCTGCCGCAGGTACAAACTCAAAAAATATTCCGCTACCGGTATTCAACAACAATCCTTCTGCTTCCTGCGAATCCTGGAAGGCAAAGAAACCTTCACTTGCAGGATACAGTTCTATACAATCTACTTTTCGGCCAATGCTTTCATTCAGTTTGGCTTTATAAGGTTCAAAATTTACACCGCCCTGAACCATCACACTAAAGTTGGGAAACAGATCACCTATTTTTTTACCGCTTTTTTCAGCCAGGCGGTCAAAATACATTTGCATCCATGGTGGGATACCGCTGATCAATGTCATGTTTTGATCAATTGTTTCCTGCACAATTTTATCCAGTTTTGCTTCCCACTCTTCAATGCAATTGGTTTCATAATTTGGCAACTGGTTAGCACGTAAATATTTGGGAACATGATGGTTTACTATGCCGCTCAATCTTCCCGTGGGGATACCGCCAATGCGTTCCAGTTCGGGAGAACCGCTTAAAAAAATCATCTTTCCATCCGCAAATTTTGTGTTGCCTGTTTCTGACATATACATCAGCAACGCATTGCGGGCTGTATTGATATGGTTGGGGATGGAGTCTTTTGTAATGGGGATGTATTTTACACCACTTGTAGTACCGCTGGTTTTGGCAAAATAGATGGGTTGCCCCTTCCACAAAATGTTGTGTTTGCCTTCTTTAATTTTTTCGATATAGGGCTTAAATTCCTCGTAATCCCTGATGGGTACCTGCCGGGCAAAATCTTCTGCCGACTTGATATTTTCAAACCCGTGCTCTTTTCCAAATACTGTTTTGGCTGCTGATTTTATGAGGTCGTTAAAAATGGATTGCTGGTCTTCCACCGCAGTTTCCATACTTTTTTTTATTTGCTTGTTTACATAACCAGCAAATGGCTTTGCAAGAAAGGATTTTATTTTCATGATATTCTCAATCGTTAAAGCACAAACATACGCTGTTTTTATGCATGCTAAATGTGAAAAAATCTATTTACAATTACAGGGCCAATCCGTATCAAGGTCTATGCAAGTTACTACTTCCACCGTATTATTTTCCTTTGGAGCAAAAACTATCCGAACATGCTGCTTATCGTGTGTAATGCCTTCCAGCGGGTAAGTTTTTCCTTTTTCATCTTCCTGTATTTTATTGGTGTTGATTTGACCTGTGGCTAAAATTTCTTTTACTTCCGTTTCATCTATATGCCTGCAATCCATTCGGCAATGGGCATGTTTGCTGTAAATAATATTCTGCACGTTGCGGTTAAAATTGTCTGCAGGTTTTACAGCAGGTACTACAATTTCTGTGTTGGTATTTTTTGGTTTGGGATAACTGCTGGCCTGGTGTTTTTTTACAAACCAAAGCAAAAAACCTGCGGCGAGTAAAACAAAATAAGGAAGATACTTTTTAAACATGCCGCAATTTACTCACTAAAATTATCTTTTAAAAGTTTACAAATTGATAAAATTGCCGCTAAGCAGATGGGAATAGCCGTTAAGGTGTATAGACGTTAAATAAGATTGTCGTTTAAACGTGTAGGCCTTATGTCAGAAGCTGTTTAAAAATGATTTCCAGAATTCCTTATAACCTCAAAAGTACCCTGTGGGGGCACTGTCCACAGCGGTCTGATGGCAATTGCCGTTAAGGCCTATACACGTTAAATAAGATTGCGGTTTAAACGTGTAGACTTATGTTAGAAAATATATTAAAAACGTCTGAACGCCTAAAGGGCAATAGTCTTAACGGCAATATCAGATGGTGTTTAGATTTAGAACGGGCCTACATCAATAAAACACCATGTTGTATCTTTGCAAAGTATGAACAAAACAGTGGCATTACACACCCTTGGCTGCAAGCTTAATTTTTCCGAAACCTCTTCAATTGGAAGGTTACTGGAAAATGATGGTTTTGTAAAAAAAGACTTTTCGGAAATTGCAGATGTATATGTTATCAATACCTGTTCTGTTACCGATAATGCGGATAAAGAATGCCGGCTATTGGTAAGGCGCATACAAAAAAAAGCACCCGAAGCCATGGTGGTTATTACCGGTTGCTATGCACAGTTAAAACCTGCGGAAATTGCTTCTATACCGGGTGTAGACCTTGTGTTGGGCGCTGCTGAAAAATTTAACATTATACAACATTTAAAAGATTTTACAAAGGGCGACAGCACTAAAATATGCAGTTGCGATATCGCAGATGTGAATGAATTTACAGCGGCATATTCTATCAATGACCGAACCAGGATTTTTTTAAAAGTACAGGATGGTTGCGATTATAGTTGCTCTTTTTGCACCATCCCATTAGCAAGAGGAAAAAGCAGGAGCAACCCAATTGAAAATGTAGTAGCTGAAGTTAAAACAATTGCAGCGCAGGGTGCCAAAGAAATTGTTTTAACCGGTATTAATTTAGGCGATTTTGGCAAAGGAAGTTTTGGTGAAAAAAACAACGAAGAAACTTTCTTTGATCTTATAAAAGAACTGGATGAAATCCATGGGATAGAGCGCTATCGCATATCTTCAATAGAGCCAAATTTATTAACCAATGATATCATTGAATTTGTAAGCAACAGTAAAAAGTTTATGCCGCATTTTCATATTCCCCTGCAAAGCGGCAGCAATAAAATACTGGCACTAATGAAAAGGCGTTATAAAAAAGAATTGTATGCAGAACGTGTTGGATTGATAAAAACACTGATGCCGCATTGTGCAATTGGGGTGGATGTTATTGTTGGTTTTCCGGGTGAAACAGACGCCGGTTTTAAAGAAACTTTTGATTTTTTACAAGGGCTTGATATTAGCTATTTACATGTGTTCACTTATTCAGAAAGAGCAAATACTGCAGCGCTGGATATACAACAAGTGGTGCCTGTTTACATTCGCAATGAAAGAAACAAACAGTTGCGTAATTTAAGTTACCAGAAGCTGCAGTATTTTACCAACCTGCACATTGGTGAAACAAGAAAAGTCTTATTTGAACACCCCGACAAAAATGGTATGGCAGAAGGCTATACCGATAACTACATTAAAATAACTGCTCCGCATAAAAAGGAGTGGGTAAATAATATTGTTGAATGGAAAATATAAACGACGAAAAGTTCAGTAAGTTCCAGGTTACCATCCGTTTTTATATGGATGAAGAATTTATGAAACTGGTACCTGAGCACAGGATTTACATCAACGGTTTGATAGATAAAAACGTAATTGATTATTATGCAGTGAGTATGGAAACACAACGCTCCTGGATGATCATAAATGCGGTTGATAAAAAAGAAGTAAAAAACTACCTGGCACAATCATCTTTACACAATTACTGGACCATCGAAATTGATGAGTTGTTTGTATACGATTCCCAGGCTTACCGTTTGCCTGCACTGCAGTTGAATTAACAGCAACTTGTATCTAAAATATATCCTCACCTTGCTTTCGAAAAAAAATAATGGACAAACTTCCTAAAAAAGAATTTACCCTTATTCAAGCCAGTTATCCTGGGGGCTAATAATTTTGAATTGCCCATAGGCGATACGTACCGCTCGGAAATTGCCGGTCTAAAAAAAACAGGAGTAAGCTGTTTGCACAAAAAAAATAAAAATGCATAGAAAAAAATTTTGGTACCAACATTTTACCCTTATCTTTGCCATCCGAAAAACTATAAGGGAGCATAGCTCAGTTGGTTTAGAGCATCTGCCTTACAAGCAGAGGGTCCGCGGTTCGAACCCGTGTGCTCCCACACAATAATGAAGCAGTTATGATAATATCATAGCTGCTTTTTTGTTTTTGTGACCACAGATGTGACCATAAAAAGCTGCCCAAAAAAACGTATTTTTCTGAAAAGATTTAACCAATATTACAGCTAATTCTACCCAAAAAAATTTCATTAAAAACCTTGCATAACTATAATTAATTATAAAATTATACTAAGCAAATTTATCCTGCAAGAAAAAAATAGAAGAGTGTTTTACCCTAATAATTTATGCCATTGCATTTTCAATTTTATTGTTACAGAAGCCACAAAGAATTAACTGTATTTAAAAAAGATTTTCATTGGTGCTCTAACAATAAAACTAATTGATCAAGCAGGTATGTGTCACTACCACTCTGATGTAGTACTTTAAATCTTTTTATTACCAAGGCATCAATATTTAAAAATATAATTTCCTACACCTTCATATTAAAAATATTTATTACAAGAATACCATCGCCATTAACCACCTTAGTGATTTTAAGGTGAGTTTTTGTATTTGCCTGTTCCTATGCTTTGAATTGCATCGCATTGCATATCATAACTAATTGATTTGTAGTATATTGTACTGTAAATTTGTATTGAAAAAATTAATTTTTAAATTAAAATCAATTTACAATGGCAAAACAAACCGGTCTCACACGTTACTCAGGATCAATGGGGGCGTAAGACATTTTAAAATTAAAGGTTTATCAGGTGACTTTGCAGGCATGAACGGTGGACCATCAGGAGACCAAATAAAAACAGCACCTGAGTTTGCAAGAACCCGAGAAAACATGAATGAATTTGGTGGCTTAGCACCTGCTACTGAGTTATCGCCGCCGATACTTGTTGTTATTGCATTTACTACTGCATAAGGATACAGATCTTTTACTTTTTTTAATGTCAATAATGGATAAGCATCAAATGTTTTTACATCTGGTGTTTTAAAATATCCCGATGGCACACTATGCCCGTGAAA
>JAYUBR010000084.1:0-2602 GCA_043740775.1 Ferruginibacter sp.
GCTGCATCAAATACTCTTACACTCGCTTTCCAAATATCTGGACCAATACCATCGCCTTCAATAAATGGAATTGTTGGGTAGTTGGGAACGGTAAGTGTACCGTTTTGCATGGATATTTTTTGAGACATGAGTATTAAGTATTTAGTATTAAGATTGGTTTGTTATAATTTAAAGTTTGTTTTGAAATTTTTTCTTTTTTATCTACGAGCATTGTTGTTTACCGAACAAAGAAGCAGCTATGTGCATCTGCATTGGTTCCGATTATTTCGGAACACATTTCATCTGTATATCTTTTTCATCTTTTTTTGTGCTGCAAAAGTAAAACAATCAATCTTAAATTTTAAGGTATAAAAAAAGCTTTCTGCAAAAACAGAAAGCTTTTTATAACTAATTTATCGTTTTCTAAAAAGTTCTTTTTATTCTAAAATTACATGTCACATTATACACTGTATTTGTAGGTGATGGACCAGTGACAATCCCAGAAAAATTACCAGCCACATATTGACCTACAACTCCATATTCAGTAATGTTTACCCCTATAGGTGTGGTAATGGTAGAAGTGGCAGGTATTTGTGTTGGGGTAAACGAAATTAGATTCTGTACAGTTCCTTGAGCAATACCCGTTCTTAAAAAGCGCATGTATCCGTTTTGGATAATAATAAAACCGTTTGTTACTGGCGAATTGCTGCAATTGGTAACTGTACCAGTTATTATTGATAATGATGTGGCAGTAGAAATAGTAACAGCACCCAATGAGATATTTACATTTGTAGTAGCAAATGTTTTCGAGTACGATGCCACATTACAACCATTGTTACCAAAAACCTCCAATAATAATTGTGAATTATTTGGTACTGCACCACCTACATACCCAGCAGAATCAGTATAACCAGACCTTGCAGAATTTGGATTACTTACTTGCGAAATCTTTACCTGCACATTTGGTATTGGTTGCCCGGTACTGTTTACAACTGTACAATTAAACTGTACATAATTGGCTGGTACATCATAATTCCAAAAACTAAAATGACTAACATCCCCTACATAATTACTACCCACTTTTGTTGCTGTCCCTTCTTGTTTCCATAAACCATTTGTTTCATCAAAATACCATAGTGGAATAGTAGCAGGTGCTGTAGCAACAATGGTGGTTGGTATGGGCATTGTCATGGTAGCTTTTTTACCGATGGCTATTTGCAACAATTCTCCACCTGCACCTGTAAGTTCTACAGCAGCCATACCATAAGAAGTAAGTATTTGTAAATTGCCATCTGTATTTAAACCTCTTAAGTCTCCTGGCATAATGCGTGGCAAATCTGCACTTGTTGGATCTATTTTAAAAGCTGCAACGCTTACTGTACCTGTATAAGCAGCATTTGTACTTGCATTTACAAAAGCATTTGCAGGAAATAAAATAGCAAGGTTGCTTGCAAGTGTAACTGTACCGCCAGTCGTACCATTTACAGTTCCAGAAGTAATTTTTGTAATAAGTTTTATTCTAAAAAATGCACTCTTGCCAGCAGTGGCTGTATATGTTTTTATGCCTTTAAAGTAACCTGTTTTTGCAATAGTAACCATGGCTGCATTTTGTACAACCTGCACATTTCTTATTTCAAAATAACCATACTTATCTGTAATGCTGGTTGATGTACCTACTAATACATTTGCATTTTTTACTGACAGTTCATTTTCGTCTGTAACAAATCCACTTACAGATGAACTTACTTTTGTTGTAAGATCTGGTGGTGTTGGCGTTAGCACAGGGGGTGTTGGAGTTTCTATAATATCAGATGTTTTTGGCATGATGCAAAAAACAAAATTGCAATTATTGATGTCAGGATAAACCTGATGGTTGTTTTTGGATAAAAAGAATAGTTCATACTGTTAGTTTTTAATATGATTGCTTATTTAGAGAATCTGCTGCCTTTAACTATTTTACATTTTAATATTGCATTAATGTTACTACAGAAATAAATTTTAATTAATTGCGTTAATTAATATATATAATTTTGATCTCAAAACTAACAACAATGATTTTAAACAAAACAAGCATTAGCGCACTTATTTTATTGCTGATAGTCTTTATTGCAGGCTGCCAAAAAGATTTAAGCACAGAAAACGGCATAAAAGAAGTTACCGTTTTAAGTAGTACAAGCGTGGAAGGAAGGGTAACTGATGAAACAGGTTTACCTGTTTATGGTGCATCTGTAAAAGCAGGAATAAACACTACCCAGACTGATAAAAACGGTATGTTTAAATTTTCCAACGCAAGCTTTACCACAACAGAAAACTTTGTAACAGTTTCTAAAACCGGCTTTTTTAAAGGTAGCAGAACATTTTTTGCAAGAGAAAACAGCAATAATTTTGTACGTATTCAGCTATTGAGAAAAACAATTTCTGCAAGGCTTAATGCAAGTGCCGGTGGCGATGTAGATACTCGTGGAAACGGCGGCAGCGTTCACTTTGAACCAAACAGTTTTGTTACTGCCTCAGGTGCTATTTACAGTGGAACAGTATTGGTAGCCACACATTATCTTAACCCAACAGATGCAGATATAAGTGACCAAATGCCAGGTGATTTACGTGGTACATCTACCGCAGG
>JAYUBR010000085.1:0-2597 GCA_043740775.1 Ferruginibacter sp.
GCTGCAATAACAGCCCTGCTTGCTTTTTTGGGCTTTGGATGTGTGTTGGAAGTTTTCTGGTGATGGTCAGTATGTTTGTGCGGATGTCTTGCTTTAGATTCAGGCATAAATTTTATTTCAATGTACGCATTATTTTTTTGCACAACAATATTACTTATCTTTCAAACGAAATATTTAAATGCAATCACAAAAAAACCTCCACAAAAAGAGGTTTTTCACAGGTTAGTTTTCCTGGATACGGCCCATGTTTATCGGAGCTTCAGTGGTATTGGACAATTACAATGTAAATGTATTTAACTTAATTTTTTTTGTTTGTAATGCAATACTGTATTTGATGGTAGTTTTATTTGTAGTATAAATAATGGGGATATGTTTTATTGTTTGCTGATGAAATTAATCCAGGAAAATCTTTAGCTATATTATTTCAGCCTGCTGCGGTTGCAACAGATTTTTTTCATTGGGATAGCCCAGCATGTACGTAATATGCATGCCATATTTATTTTTTACTTTACCCGCCTGCCAGCAATAATTTGTATTGTTTATACCAGTTGCCAGTTGCAATAATTGATGCGGCTGATATAGTCTTGTTACAGAAATAATACCATCCCAAACAGTACATAAAGGAATTACAGGAATGATATACGTAAACAATAACCGGCTCCATTTAAAGGGCCTGAAAAAAGGGGTAAATAAAAAAAATGCAATGGGGTGAAGCAGAACCATTGCCATGATAAAAAATATATTTTTGTCGCCGCCGTCAAATATACCAATACCCTCCCCGGCTGAAACTGCATCCTGCAGTACCCGTTTAGCTGTTGGAGTATCAAAATGATGAAAGGCAGAAAAAATAGTTCTTGATCCTTTTAAAGAAACATCCACTTTTGCCGCATTTACAGGCGATGGGCAATAGCTGATTTTGCCATCAGTTTTATGCTGAATAAATTCATAGGCAGGTATATTAGGGAAAATATCAGTGAGCATAAAAGGTAATTGCATTGTATATTTTTGCTGCATATTTTTTTGAATCTGCTCAATGGTACCTCCGCCTCCTGAGCAAAGATCAATCAGTTCGGAGGAACCCGTTGCCTTCAACAATTGCAATATCAGCGGACTAACAGGTTCATAAAAATTTCCGCTGTTCAAAATAAACCTTAAATAATCTGTCATGCCTTCCCTGATTATTGCCGGAAGCCAGGCCTTATCTTCAAGCTCAAATAGCCAATTGTTCATCCTGCAATTTAAATGCTTCCGATTGTAAAAAGATGATTGTTTTAAGTAAAGAAAGAGGAAATAATATAAAAATTTGCAGATTAAAATTCGTGCATGTAAAATAAAAAACCTCCTTTAAGGAAGTTTTTCTTAGAAAAGGAATTATAAAAGGGGATCTTATGAATATTGGATTTTACAAGGTCTTTTTTTAATTGGATTATTATGTGTGAAGATAACCATTTATCTCTTGTTACACTGTAGAAAACAAAGCAAACTTGTGTAAAAACTTTTCTATCCCTGCTACTGTTTCAATATCATCCCTAATCGTTCCGGCAATCGTAAAGAACCCGCCAACATTGTCATCGACGGGTTCTTCCAATTGTTTAATGCCAATAATAGTTTTAATTATTTACCTTCTATCGGAAACAAAACGCCCACATTAACTCAAATGCCCATTAACTTCTGGTCACCAGTTCTTTTGGAGATATCTGTAAATCCGTAGTAGTAAGTAATATCGGTATTTAACCAGGTGGCTTTACACAAGCTCATATTGGCGCCCCCTACGGCATTCTGGCCAATATCTGTTTTATTTAAATCTTTCACAGGCAAAGTTTGTGTAAGGTTACCATTTTCATAGTCTTTGATTTTGCCACCTGATACAAAACCAAAAGATGAACCAACAGATATTTTTGGCCTTACCTTATCACCATATTTTCCAAAAAAATAGATACCCTGAATTGGTATCCTGATGTAATTATCCGGTCAACGGTTTTATTAGCATTGTCTGTACCCATTGTACCGCCTTCGCTTGAAAACTTTACATCTGCACTAACACCCAATGGCTCATAATACTGTACAATAATTTTGCCCCAACATTGTATGCAGGAAAAAATCGGTTCTTTTCTGTAGTACTGGTATTGTCTGTACTTAGCCATCCATGGCCGAAACCTGTAGTGGGCCCAATGGTAATATGCTGTGCAGTTAAAGAAGTTGCACTACCGAAAATTGCCAAAATAATCATCCATCTTTTTCATCATAAAATTTAAGTTTGTTTATACCCCCTCTTATAAAATCATACCAAATCGAACTGGCATTATTTTTTATTAATGATGTTGCTTTGCTGGTAAGTATATTCTATTTTTATTAGCACTTATGGCAATATAAATACCGTTATAGAAATTGAGGCATGCTGCCAAACTCGTTATTATATTCTACAAGTGGGATAAACAGGCAGCGAAAAAAATTAATAAAATGAACAAAATAAAAAACAATGAAAAAAGAACTTGAATTAATACAACAGCAATTGATAGAAAACTATGATGGTGATCCATGGTATAGCAGATCGCTGTTGAGTATTATAAACGAGACTGCAACAAAACATGCCTGGG
>JAYUBR010000086.1:0-2596 GCA_043740775.1 Ferruginibacter sp.
ATACTTACCTGCAATAGGTACTGCGGGTTTACTGCGATTGGCTGTAAGCGGGTATAACCTTGATCCTGCTCCTCCTCCTAATACTATTGAAATAACTGATTTACTATCCATATATGGCGGGTTAAATGTTTACTTAATTAAAATGCAATCCATTATTAAATATATTACAATTACAGAAATTACTATATTAAACTACTGTATAAATTAATATAGCTATCAGCGCTCTTTTGCCAACTGTTATCTATCTTCATAATTGTTGTTCGTATTTTATGCAGGCGTTTGGTTTTTTTATATAATTCAAGCGCCCGGTGAATTGAGTAAGTAATATCCCAAACGGTAGCATCATTAAAAACAATCCCGTATCCTCCTGGTTCGCCATAATCAATTACCGTATCCTTTAAACCTCCGGTATTTCTTACAACCGGGATGGTACCATATCGCATGGCATACATCTGGTTTAATCCACAGGGCTCTACCCTGCTGGGCATTAATAAAAAATCAGCGCCTGCATACATCTGGTGACTTAGTTTTTCATTGTAACCAATTTTTGAATTGTAATAGCCTGCCAGCACTGTCTTCATATTTTCCAGTTCCCATTCCACACCAGGTTCACCACTGCCAAGAATTAAAAAATTCATTGTGCCCTGCATGTGGTATACCGCATCATAAATGGCCTGCGGTAACAAATCAGCGGCCTTTTCATGCACCAGCCTGCCAATAAAAATAAACAGCGGTTTTTCAATATCCAAACCAAACTGTTCGCATAATATTTTTTTACTGGCTTGTTTACCTTCCTCTACATTTCCAACACTAAAATTGGTATCAATATAACTGTCAACAGCTGGGTCCCATACGGCATCATCAATGCCATTTAATATGCCGGTGCATTTACCTTTTTCGTACTCAAATAAATTTTCCAACCCATTTGCGTTGGAACGCATTTCGTCCAGATAACTCTGGCTTACGGTGGTAACTTTTGAAGCGCATTTTACTGCACTGGCCAATGGATTGATATTTTTATTCCAGTCAAGTTTACCCCACTCCCATGAGTTCCATTCAGGAAGATAAATGGCTTTATCCCAACCCATCCATCCCTGGTATTGCGCATTGTGAATGGTAAGCACGGTTGGTATGGCGGCCAGATGCTGGTAGGCATAACAGTACTGCATCATAAAAGGAATAAGCCCTGTGTGATGATCATGTACATGTACAACATCCGGCTTATGATTCCATTTACTAACCCAGTCTACTACAGCAATCTGAAAGGCAGTGAACCTTTCTGTATCATCATAATATCCATAAACAGCTTCCCTGTCAAGTAAGCCATTAATATCCACCAGGTAAAGATCAAAACCAAGTTTGTTGGTTCTTTCTTTTATGATGGTGTAATTAAACCAGTATGGCCCCATCCCAAAAGATCCTTTGTGGGCAATGTCAAACTCATTTTCGTACAAAAATTTTGTTCTGTACATAGGCATCACCACTTTGGCGATATGCCCAAGCTGATTCTGATATTTCGGCAAAGCCCCCACCACATCACCCAATCCTCCGGCTTTTGCTACCGGATAACATTCTGCGCTTACATGTAGTATTTCCATTCGCTTAAAGATTATCTTAAAATCATGTCAATTTATGAATGTTTTTTCTTTGAACAATCAATGCTTAAAAATAAAAGACCGGGCTGGTGTGCTGCTACTGATTGTTTTTATTTTGATTACTGAAAGATATAAATGAACGCTTACAAATTATAATAATCTTTTTAAATTCCCAGAGCTGAGGACATTTCAAAAAAAGATTTGTTGCAGGCAACCGGGGTATTCACTTTTAATCAGAACACAATGTGTTTATTTTTTTTCAGGTAAACTAAAAAAATTATAACTTTCCCCATTCTTAATAAAACTTAACGATTCAAACATGAGCCAACAAACCAAATGGTCGCAATTCGGAACCCTTGTCACAGTATTTTTTTTCTGGGGATTTGTAGCAGCCAGCAACGACATTTTAATACCCGTATTCCGAAAGGCATTTAATTTATCACAATTTCAAAGTCAGTTGGTATCTGTAGCGTTTTATGTGGCCTATACAGTTGGGTCAATTATTTATTACATTGTTTCAAAACTTATCGGTAGCGACCTCTTGAATAAGATCGGTTACAAAAATGGAATCGCCTTAGGATTAATCATTTCCGCCATCGGTACTTTATTATTTTATCCAGCCGCTAATACAGCTTCTTTTACATTAATGTTAACCGGCCTGTTTATAGTAGGTCTTGGATTTTCACTGCAGCAAATTGCAGCCAATCCGTTGGCCATTATCATGGGTGATCCTAAAACAGGTTCACAGCGTTTAACCATGGCAGGAGGTGTAAACAATTTTGGCACTACTATCGGGCCATTATTAGTAAGCTTTGCCATCTTTGGAAGTGTAGCTTCCGGCAGTACGGTAGCCAGTATCGAAAGTGTTAAAACTCCTTATTTGATAGTGGGACTTGCTTTTTTATTGGTTGCACTGTTCATTAAGTTTTCTTCTGTTCCAAATAAAATTGATCTGGAACATGTTGCAGAGGAAGAAGCGGTTGCAGGAGAAAAACTAATTC
>JAYUBR010000087.1:0-2594 GCA_043740775.1 Ferruginibacter sp.
AACAGTTTTTTTGCAGGAACAGTTTTTTGTAGGAACAGGCCGCAGGTTCTTATAATCCGATAGATCAGATTGTGCGTTTGTTATGGGATGGTCTCTACAGATCAGGCTGGGGCCTGATCCTACGAACAACCCGGCGGGTGCCGGGTTGTATTTTAATTGGTGTAATTAGTACCTTAAAAATTCGTGCTATTAATTTAATGACCTAAAATCCACTGGCACCAACTTACTAACTCCCGGCTCCTGCATGGTAACACCATAAATTACATCCACCGCACTCATCGTTTGTTTGTTGTGGGTAACAATAATAAACTGACTGTTCTCGCTAAACTGTTTAATCATCTTTGTAAACTTGCCCACGTTCGCATCATCCAGCGGTGCATCCACCTCATCCAGAATACAGAACGGAGCAGGCTTAATTAAATAGATCGCAAACAACAAAGCCGTTGCAGTCAATGTCTTTTCTCCCCCACTCAACTGACCGATAGAAGATGGACGCTTGCCTTTTGGTTTGGCTACAATATCAATTCCGGTATCTGCTAAATTCGTTGGATCAACCAATACCATATCCGCTGTATCATCTTCAGTAAACAATGCCTGGAACACTTTCTGGAAATTCTCCCGCACTTTATTAAACGTATCCAGGAACTGTTGGTTGGCCGTGGCTTCCACTTCCTGTATGGTTTGCATCAGGCTGTCTTTGGCCGTTACCAAATCATTCTTCTGCTCCATGATAAACTCATAGCGTTTCTTCATTTCGGTGTACGCTTCAATGGCTGTAGGATTTATCTCACCGATATTTTCCAGGCGCTTGCGCATGCGGTCATTCTTTTCCTGCAAATCCTCCAATGGCACATCACCGGTACGAGGTTCATCAATGATGGCATCCAGGTCAATCTTAAATTCTACATGCAGCCGCTCTTTCATCCCTGCCAGTTGCAGTTTTAATTCGGTGAGTTTGTCTTTTATATCACTTAATAAATGATCAATTGTTTCCTTCGATTTTTGTTTGTGGCGCAACTCGCTTTCTTTAGCAGCTAATGCATTACGTAGGTTGTAATAAGCCTGGTCCGCTTCATTTAGTTTCTTTTCTTCCACATCTTTGTTCAGCAACAAGGTAACTACCAGTGTTTCCAGCTCAGCCAATACTGTAGCCGTTTCTGCAATGCTGGCAGCGGCTTCTGTTAATTGCACCGTACTGCTTTCTACCTGCACTTTTAAATCGTTCAACTGCCTGCTCTTAAACTCAAATTCTTGTTTTAAACTAACCACTTTGCTTTGCTGACGGGTGAACTGCAGGTTGCCATCGTTGTAAGTAGCTGTAGCAAAATTATATTCCTGTTCGGCCGATGCATAGTCCTGTTCTACCACCTGAATTTTATCGCCCAGTTCTTCCAGTTGTGTATTTAACTTTTCCAGTTCGTCTCTTGTACTGGCTATCGCATCATGGTTGGCTTCTAATTGCTCCTGCAAATCTTCCACCCGCCTGCTGCTGGTTTCTTCCAGGTGGTGCAGGTTTTCAATTTTATTCTGCAGACTGAAAACATGGTTCGTCAGGTTGTTGATATCCTGTTGAGTTTGCCTGATGGCGTTTTCTTTTAACTGCTCATTAAAAGCAATCACTTCATTGTGCCTTGCCTGGATGGTTGCTTTCAACCCATTCACCACTATTTCCTGTGCACTGATCTCTTCTACCAGTTTTTCTAAATTTTTTGCACGGCCAATCTTTTTACCTTCAAACAAACCCACACTACCACCGGTAACACTGTATTTTCCTTTTACATATTTACCCGTTTTTTCCAGCACCACTGCACCATTGCTGTTGCGCAAGGCATCTTCATCTTCTGCAATAAAAACGTTGCCCAGCAAGTGTTTGGCAAGATGTGCATATTTTGCATCCACTTCAATTACACTCAGCGCCGGGATAGTTCTTTCCGGCTGATGCACTTCTTCAAAGCCGGTAAACTTATCCTGCAAAAAGAAATTTGCCTTGCCTTTTTTATTATCATCCAGCAAATGGATCGCCTTCAGTCCTTCTTCTAAATTATTCACCACGTAATAATTCAGGTAAGTTTCCAGCACATTTTCTACCGCCGCCCTGTATGCAGGCTGCACATAAATAATGTCACTCAGTAAAGGCGCTTCATGGTTCCAGTTGGGATTTTTGTGTAAAAATTTAACACTCTCCGGGTAACCTTCCATACTATCTACCAAACTTTTCAGCAGGGCGTATTCATTTTTCTTGCTATCGAATTTTCTGTTTTCTTCCGCCAGTTCTGCACGCAAACTTTCCAGCATGCTCTGGGTTTGAAATATCTGCTCCTTCGTAAATTCGTGGTGATCCTGCAATTGCTGCAGGTCAACTTTCTTTTGCTCCAGTTCATCTGCCTTCACCTTTCTGTCTGCCTCCAGTTGTTGTAACTGGCTTTGGCGTTGCGCCTTTTCGTCCTGTATCTGCACAATGGTACGTTGCACATTCTGTATGCTGGTATCCGCAATGGCAACTTTCTTTTCTGCATCAAACTGGTTGCGCTGAATGGCCTGGTTTTCGCGGCGCAACGCATCAATACTGCTGCGTTTTTCATCAAATATTTTGC
>JAYUBR010000088.1:0-2594 GCA_043740775.1 Ferruginibacter sp.
CCGCAGCAAACAGGAAGCTTTGCTGCAGGATACTACTAATTTTAATGAGTACCATACTGTATTTGCTGAAATGGATACCCGGTTTTTACAAAGCCGGAAAACCGGCCGCTGGTGGATGCAACTGCCTGACAAAACCATTATAGCCTGTAGTTACAACGATTACCTGAGTGCCAGCCGCAATGAAATACCGGAGCGTTGGTTGAGAACACAGGAAAGAAATTAAATTAGAAATAATTAGTGTAATAAAAAATAACCAGTGCAATAAAATGAACAATAATACCAGCACCAATTTTCATGGCAACATCCTTGCGTCGCAAACCCCGCCTGAACGACACAGTCGGGCAGGCTTTCATCCGCATACCTGTGTGGATCTTCAGCCTTCGAATGGAAGTGTATTCGTTGTATTTAAACAGTTTTATTATTTGCTCTGTGTTATATTGTGCTCCTCATTTCTTTTAATTTCCTGTTCTTTATCCAAACAAATTAACAAGCAAGCCAATACTATTTTATTGAAAGATACTGTCATCAGTACAGGCCATACCGGCATCAGTTTGTATGAACCAGCCACGGGTAAATACTGGTACAATTATGATGCAACAAAAAATTTTGTACCCGCCAGCAATGTGAAATTATTTTCATTGTATGCTGGCATGAAATACCTTGGCGATAGTTTAAATGGCTTACGCTACCAGTCACAAGATACTGGCATAATAATCTACCCAACCGGCGACCCGAGTTTTTTGCACCCGGATTTTAAGCAGCAACCGGTGTTTGATTTCTTAAAAAATAAAAGCAACCTCCGTTATAGCCCGGCTCATTTTACAGAAGCACTTGGTGCAGGATGGGCCTGGGATGATTACAATGATAACTATATGGTGCAGCGAAGTGAGTTGCCCATTTATGGCAACCTCACGAGGATATTTTATAACAATGGCGTACTCAGCACCATACCAAAAAGAATTCCTGTGCATACACAAAATAGGTTGGAGGAATATGGTGACAGCACAGAATTTTCTTTCCTTCGCAAATGGGAGAACAATGACATTGTATCAACAATAACTTCTCAACATGCTGCGAAAAAAATGTATGAAGTGCCATTGGTTGCTGATCAAAATAAAGTGATTCAATTTTTAGAAGACACGTTGCATCAATCCATACAAATAACTGACAGCGGCAAATCTCTCATACAAAATAACCATACAAAATTGCAGTTGATTCACTCCCGGCCTGTTGATTCGTTGTTTACACCCATGATGCACAACAGCGATAATTTTTTTGCAGAGCAAACTTTATTGATGGCCAGCAATGAACACCTCGGCTACATGAGCGATGAAGCCATAATTGATACGTTATTAAAAACAGATTTAAAAGACATTCCACAAAAACCAAAATGGGTAGATGGCAGTGGATTAAGCCGCTACAATTTATTCAGCCCCCAGGCGATGGTATATATCTTAAATAAACTGCAAACCGAATTTGGAATGAAAAGATTGAAAGCAATTTTACCCACCGGCGGCATCGGTACTTTCAAAAATTATTACCTTAAAGACAGCGGTTATATTTATGCAAAAACCGGCAGCCTTAGCAATTGCATTGCACTAAGTGGATTTTTATATACCAAAAAAGGTAAGCAAATTATCTTCTCGGTATTGGTAAACAATTTCCAGGGGCCTGCTTATAAAGTTAGGCGTGCAGTAGAAAAATTTTTGGAAGGTATCAGGGAGCAATATTGATTTTTTTAATACCCCAATTAAGACTGATTACACGGATTATTTTAAACCTCTGTTGTTACAATCCACTGCTATCATGTAAGGTTTTTGATTATAAAAAAGGCTGCAGTAACTACCCTGCAGCTTTTTTGAGCAAATTATCTTTTTTAGAAAACTAGATAAAAGCGTCTGCCTCACGATAGGCTTTTATTAAAGCCAGTTCGCCTTCTTTACCTTTGCCGACGTTACCATGTTCCATACCCAACACACCTCTGTATCCTTTTGCATAAATGTGCTTAAAAATATTTTTATAATTCATCTCGCCTGTGCCGGGTTCGTTGCGGCCTGGGTTATCACCTATCTGGTAATAACCAATTTCATCATACACAAGATCAAGTGTAGGGATAATATGGCCTTGGTTGCGCTGTACATGGTACATGTCGTACAGCAATTTGCAGGATGGGCTACTCACTGCCTTACAAATAGCATAAGCCTGGTCGGGTGTGCGCAGGAAGAGGTTCGGGTTATCACTGAGCGGCTCCAGCACCATAATAATACCATGGGGTTCTAAAATGGCAGTTCCTTTTTTAACCGCTTCAATTACATTTCCGGTTTGTACGCCAATAGGCAGGTCGCGTACAAAATCTCCTGGCACAACGGTTACAAGTTTACTGTTGATGCGTTTGGCAATCTCCACAGCCTTCTTGCACGATGCTACAAATTTTTCCACCTGGTCGGCTTTGCCTGATGCAAGCATATTACTATCATTACCTAAACCGGGTTGTACAAATACACCCATCGACATCCCCAGCTTTGCAAGCAGGTCGCCAATTTTTTTCTGCTGATCTTCCTGGCGGCCACTCATGCCATTGTCTTCAATAGACC
>JAYUBR010000089.1:0-2589 GCA_043740775.1 Ferruginibacter sp.
TTATTTTATTCTGATAAAGCAATCAACGGTTTTATTAAAGCCGCATGTAATCTTAAAGAATTTTCTGAAAACCAGCAATTAAGTGATGAGCAAAGAAATTTTATGAACCAGCCCATTGCAAAGTTTACATTACTTGCAATACAGGCATGTGCCAAACCATCCAACTGGAAAAAATCATTTTATGTCAGAAGTTTATTGATTTCAAAAGGTTTTCAAAAACTTTCGCTGGATGGAGTTTGTACTCCTTTCATTTTTTATGGAAGACTTTACAACATGTCTTTCTATTTATTTTTAGTAGCTTTTGGGTTGGCTAATTTTAAAACATCCATTTTATTAAAAATTAGCAAACCAGCTATAAATTATGCGCTATAGCTTAGACACACAATAAATTAGTAAAATCTTTTTATTTAAAAAGAAATAATTCCGGCCATAAACCACCTTATAATTAAGTAGAGATAAAAAGCCAATTAATAACCTGTTAATAAGGGATAATTAAGTTAATTCAAGCTATTTGTAACTATTTTAGCCGGGTATCTCACCAGCTCTATTAAAATCCATTATCTGCCAGGTGACCTATTTAAATTAATATCCAAAACTTATGTGCGGAATTTCCGGGATTGTTAATCATTCCCAACAGCAACAATATAATAGTGTCGATTTGAAAGCTATGACTGATTCAATCAGCCATAGAGGGCCCAATGATGTGGGATATCTATTATTTGATAACATAGGAAATGTACATTTATTGGGGGATGACGATACCCCAATGGAGGTATATAACAGCGAGGTTTCATATAAACCTACAGGTTCTGTGAAACTATTTGAATCAAAAGAGTTTAGCCTGGCATTGGGGCACCGGCGTCTTTCAATTATTGATTTATCGCCCTTTGGCCATCTGCCCATGTCATACAATAACGGCAGGTATTGGATAACATTTAATGGCGAGATTTATAATTACAAAGCGCTTAAAAAAGAATTGGAATTACTTGGACACAGGTTTGTATCGCAAACCGATACAGAAGTAATTTTAGCTTCTTATGCTCAGTGGGGAATAGCATGCCAGGATAGGTTCAACGGTATGTGGGCTTTCAGCATATACGATGCAGTTACAAAAGAAATTTTTATTTCAAGGGACCGGTTTGGCATTAAACCTTTGTATTACTGGGTTAATCCGAAAGCGGCCTTTTGTTTTGCCAGTGAAATTAAGCAGTTTACTTTTTTACCGGGCTGGAAAGCAATACTCAACAGGCAAAGGGGTTTTGATTATTTAATGTACAATATGACAGACCATACGGAGGAAACCATGTTTAAAGGGGTTTTTCACATTCCGCCCGGGCATTATTTTAAATCAGTTGCCGGCAATATTAAAACAGATGAAAGCGGAAAAATAAAAATAGTAAAATGGTATCAGCCCAAACAAACAAACTATACCGGAACTTTCAATGATGCCGCCATAGCATTTGAAAAGCATTTTAAAAATTCGGTAAAAGAGCATTTAATATCAGATGTTCCGGTTGGTTCTGCCCTCTCAGGCGGGCTTGATTCTTCCGCTATTGTTTGCGAAATAAATAATTTATTAAAAGAAGAAGGAAAAGCCGATATCCAGAAAACTTTCTCCTATTGCGCATCTGATGAAAGGTACAACGAAAAAAAATGGATTGATGAAGTAGTAAAGGCAACCAATGTAGATGCTCATTATGTTTCTTTAAGTGGCGAAGAATTGTTTAAATTAAATGAATCGCTTATCTGGTATAACGATGAGCCTGCCCAAAGCCAAAGCCTGCTGGCAAGTTTTCAGGTGTACAAATCTGCAAAGGCAAATAATATCAAAGTACTTATCAACGGGCAAGGGGCTGATGAATATCTAAGTGGGTATGGAGCGTTTAGCATTTTCAGGCAGGTGCAGTTATTGAAGCATTTGAAGTTTAAAAAACTCAACAGCGAAATATCAAACAAACAAAATTATTCAACAACTGGGGTAGTAGCCGGGTATATCCGTCTATGCTATCATTTGGTTCCACAGTTTGTAAAAAATTACTTTAGCCATAAAACAGCCAGCTATAAAAACTTACAGTCCGTCATTTCTTTCAAACAACTTCAGGCAAAGCAGTTGCATCCTTATGACAGCATTCCTTATAAAAATAGCGGCATTTTTGATATTGCCCATAAGCAACTATTGCATGATCCATTGCAGAAATACCTTCGTTATGAGGATAGAATGTCAATGTCTAATTCGATAGAGGCACGTGTTCCATTTTTAGATCATCGCCTTGTTGAGTTTACTACTCAGTTACCAGCAGAATATCTGGATGGCCTTGGTGAATCAAAAAAATTAATGTTAACCGGGTTGAAAGATATTATACCCTCTGCCATTCTTAAAAGAAAAGATAAAATTGGATTTATAACATCGGAGGAAAAATGGGTGAAAGAAGATTTTACCAGCGAGTTAAGGGAGTTATTGCAGGTATCAATAAATAATTCAAAAGGTATAATAAAACCTGAAGCCCTGACATACTTTGACAAAATTGTTATTGGAGTTATCCCTTTTGATTATACCTATTGGCGGCTTATTCTTTTTGGGCTATGGAT
>JAYUBR010000090.1:0-2588 GCA_043740775.1 Ferruginibacter sp.
AACTAAGCGGCACAAAAAAAACAAAAGAGGTAGTAACATCTGTTGCTGCCTCTTTGCATTTAGTATAGCTTATATTTGTTTCACACAACGAATACAATTTCACACAACACTCGCAACGAATATAAAGGATACAAAAAAAACGGCTTTCCATTCTTTGTTTCCTTTATTCACTTTGCGTGAAATTTAGAACAAAAAAAATACAAAGTTCACAACGAAAAAAGCTTTGCGATCTTTGTATCCTTTGTTCCCTTTGCGTGAAATTTGTTCCCTTTGAGTGAAATTAACCTACATGAAATCATTTGCAGATAAAGTAATAGCATTTAATAAAACAGTTGATTTTAAAGGCAATTTACCCGCAGGTATCAGTATGATGAATCCGTTTAAAGAAAACAAAACCATCCTGCCATTATCATCTGCATTTTACAAAAAATATTACAACGATGCCAGTTCCCGGCATTTAATTTTAGGTATCAACCCCGGCAGGTTTGGTGGTGGAGTAACCGGCATTCCTTTCACGGATACAAAAAGATTGATTGAAAAATGTGATATAAAATACGAGGGCAAGGAAACACACGAACTATCATCGGTATTTGTGTATGAAGTAATTGATGCCTATGGAGGAACATCTGATTTCTACAAAAACTTTTATATTAACTCCATCTGTCCGCTTGGCTTTACGGCTACCGGCCCCAATGGAAAAGAAATAAATTATAATTATTATGACAGCAAAGAACTGACGAATGCCGTATATGATTTTATCATTGAAAGCATACAAAAACAAATCAGTTTTGGAATTGAAACTGATACCTGCTTTTGTTTTGGCAACGGTAAGAATGAGAAATTTCTTCGCCAGGTGAATGAAGAAAATAAGTTTTTCGAAAAAATTATTGCCTTGGAACATCCCAGATTTGTGATGCAGTACAAATCAAAGTCAAAGCAATTTTATATTGATAAATACATTGTAGCTTTTAAGTCGGTTTTACAAGCAAAATGATAAATTGTTTATTCAATAAATTGATGCTCCAAAGATTTTTTTATGCCGTATAACTTTCTCTCTCTGGTTTAAACCGGCCATCAATTAAGCTATTGGGTTTTCTAAAAATGTTTATCTTGTATAATAAGCCAATCACGCATCTCAAATATATTTATGACAAAGTCCCAATTACCAGTGCTGTTCATCTCATTGACAACCCTTAGTTTTTTCGCCTGCAAAAATTCACCTGAAGTATCAACTCCGGCAAGAAGTTTATCTATGCAAAATATTGATTCAAGTGTTAAGCCAGGTGATAATTTCTTTTTGTATGCCAATGGTAAATGGTACGATACAGCCACCATCCCGCCTACTGAATCCCGTGCCGGTTCGAGGCTTGAGATGGACTATGAAGCCAAGGCGCATATAAAAAGCATTCTGGAAGAAGCTGCTTCGGCAGCAAATAAAGGAGGCACTATGGAACAGCAGGTAGGAGATCTTTTTGCCTCCGGGATGGACAGCGCTGCAATTGAAAAACTGGGCTACGAACCAATAAAACCAATGCTGCAAAAAATAGATTCCCTAAAAGATACAAAGGAAATGCTGCAATTTATAGCCGGGCAATATACTTCCGGAAACCCCATACTGATTGGACAGTATGTTGGGGCAGATGAAAAAAACAGTGCAAAAAATATTGCCGTTTATCACCAGGCAGGACTTGGTTTGCCAGACAGGGATTATTACTTTAAACCCGATGCGGCAACCCGAACCGTGGTGACCGCATACCAGCAATACATCCACACGTTGTTTGCTTTAACTGGAGCCGACAGCGCCACTGCTTCAAAAAATGCAGGCATTGTTTATGCACTTGAAAAACAACTGGCTGCCAGCCACCGCACCAATGTTGAGTTACGGGATCCACAAAGCAATTATAATAAAATGGCGGTTGCAGACCTGGATAAAAAAATGCCTGTGCTGGGCTGGAAACAATTGCTGGGCGACCTGCATATAAAAACAGATTCTGTTAACCTAAGTCAGCCCTCCTATTACACTAAGCTGAATGAATTATTAAAAACCGTGCCTATTGCTGACTGGAAAACTTACCTGCATTTTCACCTGGTGGATAATGCCGCAAGGGTATTGAGCAGCGATTTTGTAAATGCCTCTTTTGAATACTATGGTAAAACACTCAATGGACAGAAAAAATTAAAAGAAAGATGGGAAAGAAATTATGCTGTTGTTGATGAAAACCTAGGCGAAGCATTGGGCCAACTTTATGTAAATAAATATTTTAGTCCCGAAGCTAAAAAAAAAATGCAGGAGTTGGTAAATAACCTGCAAACTGCTTTTGAAAAACGCATCACACAATTAGACTGGATGAGCGACAGTACCAAGCAAAAGGCCATTGCCAAGTTGCACACCTTTATCAAAAAAGTTGGCTTCCCTGATAAGTGGAGAGATTACAGCAAGGTTACAATTAACCGTAATAATTTTGTTGCCAGCCTGGTTAACTGCGGCAAAAATGAATATGCTTTTCAGATAGGAAAAGTTGATCAGCCAGTAGATAAAACTCTTTGGGGAATGACACCGCCTACGAACAATGCTTACTACAATCCCA
>JAYUBR010000091.1:0-2586 GCA_043740775.1 Ferruginibacter sp.
AGCGATTGCTGCCAGCAAAGTAAAAACCAGGCTGAGACTAATACTGCCCAGGCATACAATGCCTGTAAATTGCAATGGGTTGCTCAACGGGTTCTTTAGTAGTAAGAAGAAGAGGCCAAGACTCATCAAACTCATCAGCAACATTAAAATTATATTGTAAATTAATTTAGCAATAATAAATTCCCTGGCTCCGGAAATAGAATAAAAATAGAGCATGCGGCCGCGGCTTTCCTGCAAAAAACTTTTAGCTACCGCATTTACACATACAAACAATTGTATAATCCAGAACAACGCATTCCATACATCTGCTTCGGGATTATTCAGCGAAAGGTAAAGTACAAATATGGTAGAAGCCACATATAACAATATGCCATAAAAGCTATGCTGCTGCCGTAATTCAAGCAACAGGTCTTTTTTTAACAAAGCAAAAATTGTTTTCATTTGCGACTCAATAAATTTTTGTAAATACTCCCCGGAGATTAATTTTTTAGAAGCGCACAGATCCTGCATCTTGGCTCGTATATATCTTTTTCACCTAAAACAACCTGCCCTTCAGCGGCTGTTTTGCGGTAACTCACATTGGCAATATTGCCACACTTTACACAAATTGCGTGCAGCTTGGTAATGTAGTCCGCAACGGCCAGCAGGTTCGGCATCTGGCCAAATGGTTTGCCGGTATAATCCATGTCGAGCCCGGCAACAATAACCCTGATGCCGCGTAAGGCAAGTTGTTCGCACACATTGCCAATTTCTGCATCAAAAAACTGTGCTTCATCAATGCCTACCACATTAACATCTCCTGCCAGCAACAAAATTGTCTGCGAACTTTCTACTGGTGTGCTTTGAATAAAGTTGGTATCATGGCTTACAATATTTACCTGGTCAAACCGCACATCAATGGCGGGTTTAAAAATTTCATAACTGAGGTTGGCTATTTTTACTCTTTTTAGCCTGCGAATCAATTCTTCTGTTTTGCCACTAAACATACTGCCACAAATTATTTCAATACTGCCCCGCCCCCCTTTAAAATTTGGCTCAATAAACATTTATATATTTTTTAAAGATTGAGTTTGTAACTTTATTTGAATGTTGCAAAGGTTATAGTTTTAGGGCATTAGTCAAAACTATATTTTCTTTGCATTGTTTATTAACAAATAAAAGTATTTATGGAAAGAGTGGAAACACTTTTGCAAAAGCTGCAGCAACAAATAAATGAAAAATTTCCGGCGGAGAAATTATTACTTACTGTTGAAATGATGCATCACGAATTGATTCATCTGAAAGGAACACAGCCAACTGAAACCAGTAAATCTGTCGCAATATCAATGCCTTTGCAAACGCCTGAACACCGGTATTTTCCCGAGGAACCTGCTACAGAAAACGAAAGAACAGTAGAAGTTTTACAGGTAGATGAAGCAGCAGTACTAGCAGAGCTGGAAGAAATAAAACGCAATGCTACCGTTATTCAAAATATCAGTGCAAACAGCAAACCAATCATGTTATATGAACCTGTTGATGACATCCCTACTTTAATTCATCAGCCATATCCAGCATCAAAAAAAGAAATTAATGAATCGGTTGGAAATGAAAATTTTTCGCTGAACGACTCATTAAAAGAAGCTACCAGAGAACTGAGTTCCAAACTGAGTGACGGCCCGGTAAAGGATCTTAAAAAAGCAATTGGTGTAAATGATCGTTTTTTGTTTATCAGCGAATTATTTCGCGGAGACGAAGCCATGTACGAACGCAGCATTAAAACAATCAACAGTTTTAGTATCTGGCCCGAAGCGGAATACTGGATAAAAAGGGAGTTAAAAATAAAAATAGGCTGGAAGGATAGTAACCCCATTGTTCAGCAATTTGATCACCTGATAAGAAGACGTTTTTCCTGAATAAAAGCAGATATTTTTTCTGAAGCACCTGCATTTGCATGCACATAATTTTTTGCCGACTCGCCGGTAGTTTGTAATAGTTTTTCATCAGCCCATAATTTCATCAGCACTTCTTCCAGTTCGAGTGCGTTATCAATGGGGATGCCTCCACCGCAGTTAATAAGCTCGATGGCTTCAATAAATTTTTCAAATTCAGGCCCGTACAATACAGGTTTGCCATACACCGCAGCCTCCAGTACATTGTGTACACCATCATCGCCAAATCCGCCACCAACGTAGGTTATACCGGCATAGTAGTATAAACGGGAAAGCATTCCTACATTGTCAATGATCAAAACATTTGCGGTTGATTGATTAGTGGTCAACAACTCAGAATAAAATACAGATCCCACGAATTCTTTTTTAACATCCTTTAAATTTTCTGCATCAATTTCGTGGGGCGCAATAATAAATTTAATTTGCGGATTGGCTTTTACATAATGAATCAGTTCCGTTTCATCATCTTCCCAGGTACTGCCTGCAACAATAACTTTACTGTCGCCGCAAAATTGTTGTATTAACGGGATGTGTTCAAATTGTTCCGCAATTTCAATCACCCTGTCAAATCTTGTATCGCCACTTATGGTTACATTTTTATCAATACCTATGCCAGCCAGTAATATTTCCGATGCTTCATCCTGTACAAAAAAATGAG
>JAYUBR010000092.1:0-2583 GCA_043740775.1 Ferruginibacter sp.
TGGCGATTGCCATGAACCGTCTGGGAGGTAAAAGCAATACGGGTGAAGGAGGAGAAGATGAAATGCGTTTTGAACCATTGCCCAACGGCGACTCAATGCGAAGTGCCATCAAGCAGGTGGCTTCTGCAAGGTTTGGCGTAACCAGTTATTATTTAACTCAGGCAGATGAATTGCAGATAAAAATGGCGCAAGGTGCCAAGCCAGGCGAAGGTGGACAATTGCCCGGCCATAAAGTAGACGACTGGATTGGACGTGTACGTCATGCAACACCTGGTGTAGGATTAATTTCACCGCCGCCACATCATGATATTTATTCTATTGAAGATTTAGCGCAATTGATATTTGATTTAAAGAATGCCAATAGAACTGCCCGTATCAATGTAAAGCTGGTATCAAAAGCCGGTGTAGGTACTATAGCCGCAGGCGTTGCCAAAGCAAAAGCTGATGTGGTACTAATAGCAGGTAACGACGGAGGTACCGGTGCTTCACCGATCAGTTCTATCAAACATGCGGGTCTTCCGTGGGAACTTGGATTGGCAGAAGCACACCAGACACTTGTAAAAAATAAATTGAGAAGTCGTGTTGTTTTGCAAACAGACGGACAATTAAAAACAGGCCGTGACATTGCGATTGCAACTTTACTGGGTGCAGAAGAATGGGGTGTTGCCACCGCAGCATTGGTTACTGAGGGATGCATTATGATGCGGAAATGCCATCTGAATACTTGCCCTGTTGGTGTAGCTACGCAAAACCCCCAGTTGCGGGAACGTTTTACCGGAGATGCAGACCATGTGGTGAACCTGTTTAAGTTTTTAACCGAGGAATTGCGGGAGATCATGGCACAGCTTGGGTTTAGAACCATCAACGAGATGGTAGGCCAGGTAGACTGCCTGGAAACAAGGCCGGATATTAAACATTGGAAATACAGTAAGCTCGATCTTTCACCTATCTTATATAAAGAACCTGCTTCAATTTATACAGGTTTGTATAACAAGGAAAGCCAGGATCACGAAATGGGAAATGTGTTAGACTGGAAATTGCTGGAAGCAGCAAAACCTGCTTTGGATAAACTTCAAAAAGTAACCGCTTCATTTAATATCAAAAACATCGACAGAACTACAGGTACTATTTTGTCGAACGAAATATCAAAAAAATACAAGGCTGCGGGTTTGCCGGACGAAACAATTCACTTTAAGTTCACGGGTACAGCCGGGCAAAGTTTTGGTGCCTTTAATACCAAAGGTGTTACCATGGAACTTGAAGGGGATGCCAATGATTATTTTGGTAAGGGTTTAAGCGGGGCTAAACTGATTGTGTATCCATCTTCCAAAGCAAACTTTGTTCCTGAAGATAATATAATTATTGGCAATGTTGCTTTTTATGGTGCTACCTCTGGCGAGGCTTATATCCGCGGTAAAGCAGGCGAACGCTTTGCCGTCCGAAACTCAGGCGCAACGGCAGTTGTGGAAGGAGTAGGCGATCATGGATGCGAATATATGACTGGTGGAAGGGTAGTAGTTTTAGGTAATACAGGCAGAAATTTTGCAGCGGGTATGAGTGGCGGTATTGCATATGTATACGATGTAAAAGGCAATTTTGACCTTAACTGCAATAAAGAAATGGTTGATCTTGATCCTGTAACTGAGTCAGATAAGGCTGAATTGCACCGGTTGATCAGCAATCATTTTAGTTATACCAAAAGTACGGTAGCAAGGTTTGTACTGGACGATTTTGATAACCAGTTGAAAAATTTTGTCAAAGTATTTCCAAAGGATTATAAAAAGGTACTGGCAAAAATTACAACAGTAGCCATAGAGGGGAAAATTAAATAAGGGCAAGAGGAAGAAAGAAAATAATTAACTGAAAAACAAAATAATACAATGGGCAAACCAACCGGTTTTTTAGAGTTTACAAGAGAGCTTCCTGCCAAGCGCCCCGCTCAGGAACGTGTACACGATTATAAGGAATTTATTGAAAGATTTCCCGACGAAAAGTTGAACCAGCAATCGGGCAGGTGTATGAATTGCGGTGTACCTTTTTGTCACAGCGGTTGTCCGCTTGGAAATGTGATACCAGAGTTCAATGATGCAGTGTACCGCAAAAGCTGGAAAGAAGCATACGATATTCTTTCTTCCACCAACAATTTCCCCGAGTTTACCGGGCGTATTTGTCCTGCACCTTGCGAAACATCCTGTGTGTTAGGAATCAATCAGCCCGCTATAACGATCGAAGAAATCGAAAAGCATATTATTGAAATAGCTTTTGATAAAGGCTTTGTAAAACCACATAAACGAATTTCCCGTTCAAGTAAAAAGGTAGCGGTTATAGGAAGTGGCCCGGCCGGATTGGCTGCGGCAGCTCAATTAAACCTGGCGGGGCATACGGTTACTGTTTTTGAAAGAGATGATGCACCCGGTGGTTTATTAAGGTATGGCATACCCGATTTTAAACTGGAAAAATGGGTAATTGACAGAAGGGTGAAACTGATGGAAGAGGAAGGTGTTATTTTTAAGTGCAATGCGAATGTGGGTGTCAATATCAGTATCAGCGATTTGCTGAGAGAATACCAGGCCATTGTTTTAG
>JAYUBR010000093.1:0-8543 GCA_043740775.1 Ferruginibacter sp.
TATGGCGGAGAGTTAGGGATT
Source organism: Ferruginibacter sp. (assembly GCA_043740775.1). GTDB lineage: Bacteria > Bacteroidota > Bacteroidia > Chitinophagales > Chitinophagaceae > Ferruginibacter. The sequence continues at coordinate 22 of JAYUBR010000093.1, forward strand.
CGAACCCCAGGACCTGTTACAGTCAACAGTTTTCAAGACTGCCGCAATCGACCGCTCTGCCAACTCTCCGGCGCAAAAGTAAGGCTTGAATGTTTTCAAGCCAAAACTTTTAGGAAATTATTTGCTCCGGATCTTTGTCCTTTATCAGCACAATATCTTTTAAGTCAACAGTGATGGGCATTACACCCACCTGTAGTACACATTTTTTTCCTCGTATTTCTTTCACAATCCCAACCTGGCGGTTCTGTTTCATCCTTACTTTATCGCCAATTTGAATGTCACCCACTATTTCAATAAATTTTTCGTTCAACTTTTTCTGTTGCTTTTCATTTACCATTTTTTCCTTTTGGTTAAACAACAATGCATGAATCATTTTTACCACCTTGTCTTTATCTTCTGTTTTGCGCCATTCTATCACCATCGCTTTCAGCCTGCGCTCCATATCTTTCAGGTAAAGCAGTTGGCTTTCCGAAAGTTTATTCTGGTGCTTCAGCCGTTCAATTTCCTGGTTGTGCTTTTCTTTATCCAGCACCTGCTGCATCTCTTTTTTCAGGCGTTCATTTTCTTTTAATAAATGCATGAGTTCTTTTTTCTCTACATCAATTTTCTGCAGATCCTGCTCTGTGCGGTTTAATAATTTATCCAGGGTAAAATGATCTTCATCCACCAGAGTCCTTGCTTTATCAATCAGCCTTTTCTCCAGACCGATTCTTTCGGCAATGGAAAAAGTGTAACTGCTGCCTGGCTTTCCCGTAATCAGTTTATACATCGGCAACAAGTTCTTTTCATCAAACTGCATAGCGCCGTTGATGATGCCCGGCACTTTATTGGCCATCACTTTCAGGTTGAGGTAATGCGTTGTTACAATACCAAAACTGTGTTTGTGCGCCAGTTCCTCCATAATTACTTCTGCAAAAGCGCCCCCTAAATTAGGATCACTACCACTGCCCAGTTCATCTATAAAGAACAATGTTTTACCATTGGCGTTGTCCATAAAATACTTCATATTTTTCAGGTGACTTGAATAAGTACTCAATTCAAACTCCAGACTTTGGGTATCGCCAATATGAATCATGATCTGTTTAAAAATACCCATCTCGCTATCGGGGTGAACCGGCACCAGCAAACCACTTTGCATCATCAGTTGTAATAAGCCGACTGTTTTTAAAGTAACGGTTTTACCACCTGCATTCGGCCCGCTGATAACCAGTATCCGGTTCTTATCATTCAGGGTGATGTTTACGGGAATGGTCGGCTTATTGCTTTTTTGATTGTACAATAACAATAACGGATGATAGGCATTGATCAAATGAATGTGCGCTTTGTCAGACAATTGCGGAAAATTGCCACCCGTTGCAATTGCCCATTTCGCTTTGGCATAAATAAAATCAAATTCACTCGCTGTATCATGATAGGTTTTTAACAGCGGTGCATACACGCTCAATTGCTGGGTGAGCTTTCTTAAAATTTTATATACTTCCCTGCTCTCCTCATGCTCCAGCGAAAAAATTTCATTGTTCAGTTCGGTCGTTTCTTCCGGCTCAATAAATGTGGTACGGCGGCTATCACTTTCGCCATGCATCACGCCTTTAATCATGCGCTTTTGTTCTGCAAACACGGCCAGCACCCTCCTGCCGTTCATAAAACTTTCTTCAATATCTGCCAGGTGTCCCAGTTTATTTAGCTTGGCTACCAGCCTGTCAAACACCCGCCTTAATTCATTTCTTTTGCGGTACAGGCTCATCCTTATTTTGCCCAGTTCCTCGCTGGCACTGTCTTTTACACTACCGGCTTCATCCAGTATTTCATCAATCATTTCTATGATGGCCTTTTCATAGTAAATGTTTTCAATCACTTTGGTCAGTGCAGGGTAAGCAAGGCGCCGTTCATTGTCGAACCAGCGAAAAATATTACTGGTATTGTCTGCCAGCCTCCTGATAAGTAAAAGCTGTTCCCCGGTTAAAACTGCGCCAGGTATACCCAACAGTTTTATTTCTTTGCCAACATTCAATACAAAATCATTGGGGAAATATTGACCGCTTTGCACCAACAGTTTATATTCGTAGCCCTGGCGCAAATCAGTTTCAATAAAATCTTTTTTGGTATGAATGCGTAAGTTATTGGCCTTTGCTTTACCATATTCAGTACGGCAATACTCTGCCAGTAAGGTTTTCACCTTTTCATATTCCAACTGCATCAGTGCCGATTCCGGAAAAAATTTCATGCTTTTATTCGCTTAAGTATTAGTTTATTTTTTGTCCGGGCAAAGGTACTAAAATCAACATCGTTGCATCGCCCTCTTGTACTAATAAGCATTGGGGAACTTTTATCAGAGCGTAGAGAGCGACATGCTGCATCATACTAAATATTACATTGCTTACGCAACATAAAATAGAAACACGGATGACGCTGAATGCACGGATTAAAACGGATTTATTTTTTCGCTTTGCGAAAACTCATCCACGGATATCAATCTTTGTGGATTGATATCCGTGTCATCAGTTAAAATCCGTGTTATCCGTGTTTCTATCCAACTTAAAAACAGGTGTGCAATGGCGATACCGGCCATGCGGAATGCCTGCACATCGAATACGATCCAACTAAAATTTCTTTTGAAGATTTATTGGAAGTGTTCTGGAAAACGCATGACCCAACAACACTTAACAGGCAGGGCAATGATGTTGGCACCCAATACCGCAGTGTGGTTTTTTATCACATGAAGAACAAAAACAAATTGTTCAGCAACAAATTGAAGCCTTAAATAAAAGCGGTGCATGGAACAATCCGATTGTAACCACGCTGGAGCCGTTTGTAAATTTTACCCGGCCGAAGATTATCACCAGGATTACTTTAACCACAATGGCGGGAACCCGTATTGCCAAATGGTTGTAAGACCAAAAGTGGAAAAATCTGAGAAGGTATTTAAAGAAAAACTAAAGCAAAAAAATTAAAACCGTTCGTCAAAATTAAAATTCTCCACATCAATAAGTTTTATCAGTTTAAAATCAGGATGCCGGGGATTTATTAAATAATTGAATTCCTTTTTTATTAAAACAGAGGGCACTTTTAAAATGGCGGCTGTTGCGTCATTCAACCATTGTAATGCCACCGACTGGCAGTAAGAAAACTGATTGATCTCCATCCAGTTTTTTTTAAGGCTGGCTACTTCAATAGTATCCATTTTTATTTTATCAGGAAATTCTATCAGCATTACTTTATACATTTTCCCCTGCCATTCTCCACTCCTATGCACCAGGTTTTCAAGACAAGCCAATGAACGGCTACCTGCCGTATAAATTACAAACCTGCCTTTGGCATTCCACCGTGCAGGGTTACCACTCGCATGCAATGATTTACTCCATTGCTCTGTTGTAATACGATACACTATCATGCAAGATCGCCGTGTTCGATGCGGTTTAATTCATCCATTACAAAATTGATACCTGTAACCGTAGTAATTACGGCACGTGGAATAATATTACCTAATCCATAAGCAGGTTTATCGAGCCAGCGGTTAAAGCTTTCAGTATTGCCGAAAACTTTTACGCCCTTGTGAAACAATACAATTGTTTTTAAGATATACTCGCTTTGTAGGGCACTAAATTTTTTTTCTTCTTTTTGATAACGGGTAACTGTTTTATAAGAAACATCTAAAAGGCCTGCGGCATAATCTTTATCGTAATTGGCAATTGTTACCATATCATTAAAAGCGGTAGCGTACATGGCATCAGGCTCCGACAAAATATTTTCTTCCTCACCTTGTATGTAGCTGGCATATTGTTTATAGATTTTTTTTGCAGCGGTGGTATCATTTGAAAGATGGCTCATAACAAATTCATTTCAACAAAGATAGACAAATTTCTTTTAACTTAATAATTTTGTCCTTATTTTTTTTCAATTTTCACCTTTTGCAATTCCAGTAAATTTAATCCGTTGGGTTCAAAATTTTGGATATTGGTATGTACAAGGTGAATGGCCATATCATACCAAAGCGGCACCACGGGCGCATCATCTACAATCATCTGATCCATTTGCTGGCACAGCTTGTATCTTACTGTATCATTTTTTTCAGCAACGGCTTTTTCGTACAGGGCATCATAGTCCGGATTTTTATAGCGGGTATAATTTGGCGGTGCAGGATTCTTTCCATAAAAAACACTTAAATAATTTTCTGCATCCGGGTAATCTGCAATCCAGCTTGCCCTGAAAAACAAAGCCTGTGATTTAGAGGTTTGTTCGAGCAATAAACTTTTTTGTATAGCTTCCACCTGTACCTTAATGCCTACCTGCTGCAGTTCATTGGCAATGTACCCGGCAAGGTCTGCGTACACCGGTATGGTCAATAATTTTATCGTTGGTAAACCATTGCCATTTGGATAACCCGCTTCAGCCAGCAATTGTTTTACTTTGTTTGGATCATAGTGATAGCCCTTCACTTTAACTGAATCAAACGAAGGCAGACCAGCAGGTACAAAACCGCTCTCCGCCGCTGTTCCGATGGAGTTCCTTAAATACAGCATCATCTTTCGCCGGTCAAATCCATAGTTAATGGCCTGTCTTATTTTCTGCAACCGCAAGGGAGAATTTTTTACCAGTTCATTTTCTCCATCTACCAAAATACCGAGGTATTCGGTATTAAGATAAGGATGCTTTTGCAATAACAATTTACCCTGCCATTCCTTTTTAAGGCTTCCTGTTTTAGTGAGAATTTCATCTTTAAAGGAGGCTTCAATGTCATTTATAAAATCAAGTCGGTTTTGTTGAAACTCTAAAAATTCTGTTGCTTTGCTATTATAGAAAGAAACTTTTATCCCATCCAAATAAGGCAATGAATTACCGCTGCTATCCCTTTCAAAATAATGTAGATTCTTTTTTAGAACAAGGGCCTGTCCTTCTTCCCATGCTACCATGGCAAAGGGCCCGGTGCCAACAGGATGGCGGCGAAAATCATTGCCATATTTCTCTACAGCTTCTTTGGCAACGATAGAACAATACTGCATGCTGAGAATACCCAATATTGGCTGAAAAGGTCTGATAAGTTTTAGCTGAAAAGTAGAATCGTTAATTGCTGTAAAAGCATGGAATGTATCTACCCTGCTGTTAAATATCCATGCTCCCGGACTGGCAACATTTTTATCAATAATTCGTCCAAAACTATATGCCACATCATGTGCGTTCAATAATCTTCCTTTGCCATTTACAAAAGCAGCATCATCGTTAAAATATACATCAGTACGCAGGTGAAACGTGAAGGTTAGGTTATCATCTGAAATATCCCAGCTCTTTGCCAGCAAGGGTTTCAACTGCATGCGCTCATCTACTTCTACCAGGGTATTGTACAATTGATGAATGGCCCACATGATGGACTGGTTCTTTGCAAATGCCGGATCAAGCGACGCAATGCCGGTTTGCTCGTTGTAATGAAATATTTTTTTATCGGGGTGCTGGTGTGATTTACAGGAAGCAAAGAAAAGAATGGATAATGTTATAATGGATAATGGATAATTTTTTAGCCGCATGGTTTATTTAATTCTGCATAAATTTATGCAATGAAAATTAAAAAGAACCTGCTGTTATTTGTATTCTTTATTTGCCTTGCAACTACACAAACAGAAGCCCAGCTTTTAAGTAAAAAAACTATTTTTACCCACGCTGATACCTTGCGTGGAAGCAATGGCCCCGGCAGGGATTGGTGGGATGTTACCAAATATGACCTGCATGTGAAATTTAATATTGAGGATAGTACGATTAGTGGATATAATATTATTAAATTCAAAGTATCGAAGAAAGGAAATGTAATGCAGATAGATCTACAGGAGCCGATGATTCTGGATTATATAAGATATAATTCTATTCATAAAGAGAATGCTTGGATTGATTCATACACTGATGACATTATTGAAAATATAAAAAAAGAAGGCAATGCATATTTTTTTACTTTTCCAAATTCATCTTCAAAGGATAGCAGTCGTTCAATCACAGTTTATTACCACGGCAAACCAACAATAGCAAAACGCCCACCATGGGATGGCGGCCTTATCTGGACAAAAGATAAAAGCAATAGCCCCTGGGTCAGCATTGCCTGCCAGGGTTTGGGAGCAAGCGTTTGGTACCCCTCCAAAGACATTCAAAGCGATGAACCCGATAGCGCAGAAATGCACATCACCTGCCCCGATACACTGGTAGCTGTTGGCAATGGAAGGTTGCGGGACAAAACCATCAATGGCGATGGAACAGCCACCTACGATTGGGCTGTTGTGAACCCCATAAACAATTACTGCATCATTCCCTACATTGGCAAATACGTTCATTTTGGAGAAATATTTAAAGGCGAAAAAGGTGATTTAACCATGGACTACTGGGTGTTGGATTCTAACCTCGAAAAAGCAAAAAAGCAATTCAAGGATGCGCCAAGAATGATGAAAGCTTTTGAGTATTGGTTTGGCCCCTACCCTTTTTATGCCGATGGTTACAAGTTGGTAGATGCACCACATTTGGGTATGGAGCATCAAAGCGCCACTGCTTATGGAAATGCCTACCAGAATGGTTATCGTGGCACAGACCTGAGCGGTAGCGGCTGGGGATTGAAATGGGATTTTATTATTGTGCATGAAAGTGGCCATGAATGGTTTGCCAATAATATCACCAGCAAAGACCTTGCAGATATGTGGATACACGAGAGTTTTACCAACTACAGTGAAACTTTGTTTACGGAATATTATTATGGCAAAGAAGCTGCTTCGGCTTATGTTACGGGTACAAGAAAAAGAATTAAAAATGATATGCCCATCATCGCCCCGTATGGTGTAAATAAAGAAGGCAGTGACGACATGTATTATAAAGGTGGTAACATGCTGCACACCATCCGCCAGGCAATTAATAATGATGACCTGTTCAGAAAAATTTTACGGGGTTTAAACAAAACCTTTTATCACCAAACCGTTACTACCAAGCAAATAGAAAATTATATCAGCACAGAATCTAAAATAGATTTTAGTAAAGTATTTGATCAATATTTAAGAACAACCCAGATACCAGCACTGGAATACAAACTGACTGGCTACCAGTTGCAATACCGGTATACCAATTGCGTCACTGGCTTTAAACTGCCGTTAAAAATTAACTTTAAAGGACAGCGATGGATAAAGCCAACAACAAAATGGCAAACCTTAAGTCTGTATCCTGAAGGCGACAACAGCTTTTCTGTTGATCCAAATTTTTATATCAATACAAAAAAGGTAGATTAATTTAGCACCCAAACATTCGTATGAGTCAGATAAGGAGGCAAAGTATTATTTCTTCAGTGATGGTTTACTTTGGCTTTTCATTGGGCTTTTTAAATACTTACCTTTTTACAAGGGATGGCGGTTTTACCAAAGAACAGTATGGGCTTACCGGAATTTTTATTGCCATCGCAACTCTGATGTATTCTTTTGCCAACCTTGGTATGCCATCCTACATAGCAAAGTTTTATCCCTATTACAATGCCAACCTGGATAAAAAAAGAAATGACATTCTTACCTGGGCATTGATGGTTTCATTGATCGGTTTTTCACTGGTAGCCATTAGTGGCATTTATTTTAAAGTCATTATCATTAGAAAATTTGGTCAAAATTCACCTGAGCTTGTAAAATATTATTCCTGGATATTTCCTTTCGGGCTGGGTTTAACCCTGTATTCAATTTTAGAAAGTTATGCGTGGCAATTGAAAAAATCGGTACTGACTAATTTTTTGCGGGAAGTACAGTTCAGGTTGTTTACCACCATTCTTATCGTACTAACATTTGCGGGGCTATTGGCAAAATTTGAAATGTTCATAAAGGTATATTCCTTTACTTACTTAGGCATTGCATTGATACTGCTAATCTATCTTTTTGTAAAAGGATACATTCACTTAACCTTCACAGTTAGTATTATTTCAAAAAAGTTCTTTAAAAAAATAGTAACCTTGGTTTCGTTTGTATATGGTGGTTCACTGGTGTATGCAATCGCATCTGTATTTGATTCTATCCTCATTGCATCTGTACTAACAAACGGCCTTGCGCAGGTAGCAGTTTATACCCTGGCACAAAATATAGCCAGTTTAATTCAGGCTCCGCAACGTGGAATTATCTCCTCTTCAATTGCAGCTTTATCCCAGGCGTGGAAAGATAAAGATATGCCCAGGATTACCCGTATTTACAGGCAATCCTCCATCAATCAGTTAATATTTGCAACAGGGATGTTTTGTCTCATCTGGTTAAATTTTTCGGATGCTGTTTTCACTTTTCACATGCAAAAAGGATATATTGATGCAAAATGGATTTTCTTTTTTATAGGATTAATGAGGATTGTTGATATGGGTACAGGTGTAAACAGCCAGATTATTGGCACGTCAACCAGGTGGAGATTTGAATTTTTTACTGGTATTATTTTGTTGATAATCACGCTGCCTTTAAACTATATTTTAACCAAATATTATTTTGGTATTCTCGGCCCGGCAATTGCAAATCTTTTTTCCTTCACCGTATACAATGCAATCA
>JAYUBR010000094.1:0-2578 GCA_043740775.1 Ferruginibacter sp.
ACTGCCCTGATAAGCACCACAGATTTTTTTATGCCAATTGTAGATGACCCTTATGAGTTTGGCCGCATTGCCTCGGCGAATGCCATCAGCGATGTGTATGCAATGGGGGGTAAACCTATTTTAGCCATTGCTATCCTGGGATGGCCCATCAATATTTTGCCGCCTGCCATTGCCCAAAAAGTAATTGAGGGCAGCAGAAGTATTTGCATGGAAGCGGGCATTCCCCTGGCTGGCGGGCATAGCATTGATAGCCCGGAACCAATTTTTGGCCTGGCTGTAAACGGACTGGTACCTGTTGAAAATATTAAACAAAATAACCTGGCAAGAGAAGGAGATATTTTATTTTTAACCAAGCCATTGGGCGTTGGTATTTTAACTACTGCAGAAAAAAAAGGCCTGTTAAAAGAAAAACACAAAGGAGTAGCAGCAAGGCAAATGATGCAATTGAACAAAGTGGGCGAAGCGCTGGGAAAGATAAAAGGAGTGCATGCAATGACGGATGTTACCGGCTTCGGTCTATTAGGACACCTTGTTGAAATGGCGGAGGGTAGTGGTGTAACTGCGGTAATTAATTTTGAAGATATACCCTTGATAACTCCTGAACTTGTATCCTATCTTGATCAAAAATGTGTGCCCGGCGGAACGCATAGAAACTGGGATAGTTATGGAGAAAAAATAGGAGTAATTACAGAATATCAAAAAACAATCCTGGCCGATCCGCAAACAAGTGGTGGTTTGCTGGTAGCAGTTGATATAAATGCCATTGAAGAAGTAAAAAATATTTTACAACAAAACGACTTGGAAAAATTTATTACTCCGGTTGGAAGAATGATAACAATACAACAAAAAGCAGTACTGATACAAGCTTAAACCAATGCATCAATTTTAATAGAAAGCATCCTGTCTTTTTCTGTGATCATATCTCCGGCATCATGCGTATTCAACCATATTTCCACCTTGTTGTATACGTTGGTCCATAGTGGATGATGATCCATTTTCTCTGCAGCAAGCGCTACCCTTGTCATAAAACCAAAAGCTTCTGAGAAGTTTTTGAATTCGAATTTTTTATACAGTGTGTTGTTTTTTTCTTCCCACATAAAATATTTTTTTACTAATTTTTATTAATTTTCTTTTCCCAATTTAGGTAAAAGGGCCTTAAAAAATAAGGTGTTGTTTATGTTTTATTTTTTCGTTGGTCATTTCGTTTACCAATAGTACACCTGGTAAAGTTTTAATGGAATAAATCAGGGCTTTTAATTCTTCATTGCTCACATATTCTCCTTTCATTAGCCATAAAAAATCAAGGTGCTTAAACTCCGGCAATAAATATTCTCCGTCAAACTGGTTGTTGTATAAATAATGTGTAAGACAGGTAGAAGATACCTGGTATTCGTAAATGGAAAAAAAATATTTTCTTTCTTTTTTGGTAAGCTGAATTTCAAAATCATTGTTTATCCTGAAATCAAACCCAAGTATTTGGTTCAGTTGCCAGCACAACTGATAATCTTTAACAGGCGCTACAATGCCCAGCAGTATGGAGTCTTCAAAAAACTCCCGGGCTATTGTTTCATTGTCTATTTTAAGTTTCATATCTGGCGCTTAAAGAAAAACTTTATTTTAATATTCTGCTCATTTTGTTTGTATTTAAAAAACAATATCAAATACCAGTTCTTCATTACCTCTTTTTACTTTTACTTTGGTGGCATCTCCCTTGTTAAATTTATTGAGTGTTTCCATATAAGTTTGTACGTCTGTAAATTTATAATCGCCCAACTGAATAATTACATCACCCGCTTTCAAACCGGCTCTCTGGGCAATTTTTCCTTCACTGATCCCATCGGCTCTTACTCCAATACCGCTAAAAGTATAATCGGGCATTATGCCCAGCGTTACTTTAAAACTTGTTGTACTGCTCATTGCAGATTCTCTGGTTTTTGTAAAAGCAAGCTTTTCTTTTTTGTTGGTATTTTCCAACAGGGCATAAATGTATTTTACTACCATCAATTCACCCGTGTAGTTAATCTTATCTGCATCATCTGTTGGCTTATGGTAATCGCTGTGTATGCCGGTAAAGAAAAATAATACGGGTATATCTTTTCTGTAAAAAGAAGTATGATCACTTGGCCCCGTTCCGCTGCTGTCGAATTTTATTTTAAAAAATTTATCATTGGCTGATAAAGTCTGGCCCCATACAGGCGATGTACCATACCCTCCAATGTTTAATCCATGTGTGCTGTCATTCAACCTGCCTACCATATCTAAATTTATCATGTAGTTGGTATTGGCCATCTCAATGGTTGGATGTTCGGTAAAATATTTTGATCCAAACAAACCAAGCTCTTCACCGGAAAAACAAATAAACAAATAGTTGTTATTTTTAAGTTTGGATGCTTTTAATAGTTTGCTTAATTCTATTACCGCTGCGGTACCACTCGCATTATCATCGGCACCATTGTGAATTTGTGGTGTTGTGCCGCTGTATAAAGAGTTATGATCTTCCCCATACCCAAGATGATCGTAGTGGGCGCCAATAATGATGGTGCTGGCTGCATTGTTATCAAGGTAACCAATCACATTA
>JAYUBR010000095.1:0-8513 GCA_043740775.1 Ferruginibacter sp.
CCGATGATAAAAAGGCTTTCAAAAAAAACTCCGTATGATTCTCAAAAAGGAGAAATATGAAATTTATTTCGAAGATGAATGTCATTTTCAACGCAACACAACGATAGTGAGGGCATGGTTTTTAAAAGGAACAATTCCTGAAATAAAACCCCCGCCGGTAAGAGAGAAGATTAGCATTATGGGAGCAATGGGAATGGACAATGGGCAACTGATCACAATGAAAGCTGAAATATTTAATGCGGTTAGTTTTAAGGGATTTGTCAAAAGGATTATAAAAAATGCAAAAACGGATAAGAAAATTTTGTTGGTGTTAGATAATGCCAGGTTTCATCATGCAGTCATTAACAGAGAATATTTTGGTAGCGTTAAAGATAAAATCGAATTATTATTTTTACCTGCATACTCCCCCGAACTTAATCCGATTGAGTCATTCTGGAAAAAGACGAGGCGATGTGTAACACATAACAGGTATTTTGAATCACTGGTAGAGCAAAGCGATTGTATAGTACATTTCTTTAAAAAATTTAAAACCTCAAACAATATTCTTACTTCATTAAAAGCAAATTATTAAGACGTTTATTATAGCAGATGCTGAAGAACTGATTAAGGGAAATATTGTTTTATTCAAATCGTTCGTGGAAAATTTTTATTCCGAAAAGAATCCCGGAATTTCTATTCTTAACAATGAGGGTAAGAATTCCATACGTTATGACATTAAGGCAAAAATTCAAGATGATGCAGGAAACGCTGTAAATGAGGTAAAGATATTTTGTTATGACTGGACAATTCTAAAGGCAAAGCACAATCATAATGTTAACCTGATCTTTCACGACAGTAAAATTACTGGCGATATGGACACGAGGCAGATAAAAACTATGTTAGAAATTGCATATGAGGAATGCCAGGCTAATAATTTTCAATATATTATTTCTCTAAATCAAAGTGTCATTGACAGCTTGAAAACAGAAATGAATGAAGAACAACATAAAAAATTGATTTTAAACAATATTAAATTAACCACAAGTGACAAATCTCCAGAAGATAAGCTTTTGGGAATACAAATAGAGTTAGACTACAATAACTAAGAACCGTACCCGTCAACGCAAGCTATTCCTTTAAAAGATTAAAGTAACGGTCGGGAAAATCAGACATCAAAAAATCAGCCGTCATACATTTACTTTCTCTTCAAACTCCTTCCTGTACTGCAATGGCGTAATCTTTTTTACCTGTTTAAATTGTTTGCTGAAATGGGCCCAACTGTTATAGCCGCTTTCGTAACATATTTCCATTACCGCTTTATTGGTATTGGTAAGTAGCTTGCAGGCATGGCTGATCCTGAGATCCTGTAGAAAATCAAAATAGGTTTTCTTGATATTCTTCTTAAAAAAACGACAGAAAGTAGGAATGCTCATTCCCCCCACATCTGCTACCTGTTGAAGGGTTACGGGTGTTAAATAACGCTTAAAAGAAAAGTCAATAATTTTTTCAATTGCGGGATTAACATTATTATTACTGGATAAAAAATTTTGCGTGAGGGTAACATAATCCGGTGTAGTACTTATTTTTTGCATGCACTGCAACAGGTTTCCCATTCGTTGAAACCCTTTCAGCTTCTGTATTTCAACAAGGAGGGTGGCAATTTCTTTTTGCAGTTTTGTCCCTATTTGTATCCCGTCATTTTTCTGTAGTAATTGATTGACATTTTTAAGTTCCGGCAAATCCAAAAAACCATTGCCCAATATTTCCTTTTTAAAATGCAGCACCAACGCAGCGCCAATGGTTTTATGGTGCTGCTTTTTAAACCAATGCGGCAAATTACCCGCAATAAAATACAGGTTGCCGGGTTTGTATTCGCCGATAAAATCGCCAATCATTGCAGTGCCGTAACCTTCTGTTATCAGTATCAGTTCAAACTCTTCGTGCCGGTGCCAGTTGGTCTCAAAATGAGGCGTACGATATATACGGCAGGCAAAACTCTGTTGTTCTTCCAGGTGTATTTTTTGAATAAGTGTTTTCATATTGTTGCTTATTAACTGCTATCTTATCAACTATTAACTATAAATTTATCAATAACTGATAAGATAGCATATTTTATTTTAAAAATAGCAGTTGCACATACCCATTAAAAGACAGAACTTTATCTTTTAAAAAACGATTGTATTACAAGTGTTTTAAAATTGCTGTATGCTGTTATTAGGTATTGATGTAGGAACCTCTTCTATAAAAGTTGCCATCGTAGATGCGCAAACACAACAATGTATTACCACGGTACAATATCCCGATACGGAAACCGGTATTACCACCCTGCGAAAGGGTTGGGCTGAACAAAGTCCGGAGATGTGGTGGGAGAATGTACAGCATGCAATCGTTAAAGCGCATGGCCTAAAAAAATATAATCCGCAGGATATTGGCGCCATTGGCATTGCATATCAAATGCATGGTTTGGTTTGCGTGGATAAAAAACAGCAGGTGTTACGTGACAGCATTATCTGGTGTGATAGCCGTGCAGTTGAAATTGGCAACAAGGCTTTTGACGCCATCGGCCATGAAAAAAGTTTACGGCACTTATTAAACTCTCCCGGCAATTTTACGGCAGCCAAGCTTGCCTGGGTAAAAGAAAACGAGCCGGCAATATTTGCGCAAATTGATAAAATAATGTTGCCCGGCGATTTCATTGCCATGAAATTAACAGGACAAATCACTACCAGCGTTTCATCATTAAGCGAGGGCATATTCTGGGATTTTAAAAACCAGGAATTGTCAAAAGATGTGTTTGATTATTTTGGATTTGATAAAGACTTGATTCCTGAAATTAAAGAAGTGTTTACGCCGCATGGAACGGTGCAGGCTTCCATTGCTGAATGTCTGTCACTAAAAGCTGGTATTCCCGTGGCCTACAAAGCAGGCGATCAGCCTAACAATGCACTTTCATTAAATGTGCTGGAGCCAGGCGAAGTGGCTGCAACCGCAGGAACTTCCGGTGTGATATACGGTGTAAGTGATCAGTTGGTGTACGATCAGCAATCGAGGATCAACAGCTTTGCCCACGTAAATTTTACCGAAGAACGAAAAAGGATCGGTGTATTGTTATGTATTAATGGAACCGGTATTTTAAACAGCTGGATAAAAAATATTACAGGTAATACATTTTCTTATCCCGAAATGAATTCAGCTGCGGCGGGTATTGCACCCGGTAGCAATGGTTTGCAAATGCTGCCTTTTGGCAATGGCGCCGAACGCATGCTGGAAAACAAACTGGTGCAAAGCCATATCCACAACATCGATTTTAATGTACACAAACCTGCCCATTTATTCAGGGCGGCGCAGGAAGGAATTGCTTTTGCTTTCCGTTATGGATTTGATATTATGCGGGAGAATGGTATGCAACCTTCAGTAATCAGGGCAGGCAAAGCCAATATGTTTTTGAGTGATGTATTTACCCACTGCTTTGTAAGTGCAACCAATGTTCCGGTTGAGTTGTATGATTGCGATGGCAGCGTGGGTGCAGCAAAAGGTGCTGGTATTGGGATGGGCTTTTATGCAACACCCAAAGAAGCATTTTCAAACAGTGCTCCGTTAAATTTAGTGGAACCAACGCAAGCAAAAGTATATGACGAATTGTATGGCCAATGGAAGGAGTTGCTGGCTAAAAATATGACTGCATGATCTATAATAATGATTACCAGTATCTTCGGATTGAACGAGCGATGCCATGAAATACAATGGAAGAAGAGTGCGACGCCAATGAAGTTTAATTGAAAAACTATTGTCCGGTCAACCAAAAAAAGTAAATTAAAAATTAAACTATAATTTCTACACTTCCTTATCATTTTTTAAGATGAGGGCAAATCAAAAACATATGTCAGTAGTAACAGGTAACAAAGAATTTTTTAAAGGTATAGGCCAGGTAAAATTTGAAGGAGTGGAAAGTGATAACCCCTTGGCTTATCGCTGGTACGATGAAAACAAAATTGTGGCTGGTAAACCCATGAAAGAATATTTACGTTTTGCCTGCGCATACTGGCATTCGTTTGTAGGCAATGGTGGTGATCCTTTTGGTGAGCCCACCCATTTGCATCTGTGGAATGAAAAAGCGGATGCAGTAGAAAGGGCCAAAGACAAAGCTGATGCGGCTTTTGAATTTATTACCAAACTGGGTATGCCCTATTACTGTTTTCATGATGTGGATGTGGTAGATTATACCAGCGATGTAAATGAAAATGACCGTCGCCTGCAAGCCTTGACAGATTACTTAAAACAAAAGCAAGCTTCCAGTGGTGTAAAATTACTATGGGGTACTGCCAATTTATTTTCTAACAAAAGATACATGAATGGTGCTGCTACCAATCCTGATTTTCATGTATTGGCGCATGGTGGTGCACAGGTAAAAGCTGCACTGGATGCAACTATTGCGCTGGGTGGAGAAAATTATGTTTTTTGGGGTGGCCGTGAAGGATACATGAGTTTGCTAAATACCAACATGAAAAGAGAGAAGGATCACATGGCCCGCTTTTTACACACTGCAAAAGATTACGCCAGGAAGAATGGTTTTAAAGGCAATTTTTTTATTGAACCAAAACCATGCGAACCAAGTAAACATCAATATGATTATGACAGTGAAACCGTAATTGGATTTTTACGTCAGTTCGATTTGCTGAATGATTTTAAATTAAATATTGAAGTAAACCACGCCACACTTGCAGGCCATACTTTTCAACACGAGTTGCAGGTTGCTGCAGATACCAATACGCTGGGCAGCATTGATGCCAACCGCGGCGATTACCAAAACGGCTGGGATACAGATCAGTTCCCCAACAATGTAACTGAACTGGCAGAAGCTATGCTGGTGATTTTAGAAGCTGGTGGTTTTGGCGGTGGTGGTATTAACTTTGATGCGAAGATCCGCAGGAACTCAACCGACCCTGCCGATTTATTTTATGCACACATTGGCGGTATGGATACGTTCGCAAGGGCACTGATTGTTGCGGATGCGGTATTGAATAAATCGGACTATAAAAAAATCAGAACCAATCGTTATGCAAGTTTCGATGTCGGCCAGGGTGCTGCATTTGAAGCCGGTAAATTAACGCTGGAAGATTTAAGAACATTTGCAGTTGAAAACGGCGAATCAAAAACCATCAGCGGTCAGCAAGAGTATTTGGAGAATATTATCAATCGGTATCTTTAATTGTATTGCTGACTATCAGCTAAAGTTAAAATTAAAAAATCAATATTAAAAAAGTCCATTTCGTCTGATTTAACTTAAATGGACTTGGTATTATCAAAATTGCCTGTAGGGATCAAATTACTTGCAGGCAATTTTAATTTACAGTTGCCCAGTCCTTTACTTCAATAACAACACACAACTACATGACTCATTTTCTTTCCCGGAAATTATTGATTGCTTCAATGTTACTTGCTTCATTTTTTTCAGGCAGTACACAATCAAAAAAAAGAACACCTATTTCACAGCCACTGATTTCAAATATTTATACGGCCGACCCTTCGGCACATGTGTTCAACGGAAAAATTTATATTTATCCTTCGCATGATATTGAGGCTGGCATTCCTGAAAATGACAATGGTGATCATTTCGATATGCGGGACTATCACATTCTTTCAATGGATAGCATTGGCGGAAAAGTTACCGACAATGGCGTAGCACTCGATAAAAAAGATATTGCATGGGCTGGCAGACAGTTGTGGGCGCCGGATGCGGCTTATAAAAACGGTACTTATTATTTGTATTTCCCTTTAAAAGATAAACAGGATATTTTCAGGATTGGTGTTGCTACCAGTAAAAACCCTGCTGGCCCGTTTAAGGCTGAACCTGCGCCCATTAAAGGAAGTTACAGCATTGATCCTTGTGTGTTTAAAGACAAGGATGGCAGCTACTATTTATACTTTGGCGGTATCTGGGGCGGGCAATTGCAACGCTGGAAAAATGGTGTGTATGATTCAACAACTCCTTTGCGCAAGCCGGATGAATTAGCCGTACTTCCAAAAATAGCTAAGCTAAGTGCCGGCATGAAAAGGTTTGCTGAGCCGGTAAAAGAAATACAAATACTGGATGAAAATGGAAAGCTATTTTTAGAAGCCAATAACGGCAAACGATTTTTTGAAGCTGCCTGGATGCACATCTACAAAGGCAAATATTATTTCTCTTATTCCACCGGCGATACCCATAATATTTGTTACGCCATTGGCAACAATCCTTATGGACCGTTTACCTACAAAGGCATCATACTAAAACCGGTAGATGGCTGGACGAATCATGAATCAATTGTGGAGATAAAAGGCAAATGGTATATTTTTTATCATGATGTGCAACTCTCCGGCAAAACACATTTGCGCAATGTAAAAGTGACTGAATTAAAGTATAGAAAAGATGGAAGTATCATCTCTATTGATGCCTACAAATAAATGACAAGGATGAAAATATTTGCAACAGTTACAATTACTATAAATCTGCTGGTAAATCTGCAGCTAGTGACTTTCGCACAACAACAAAAAAATCGAATTTCCGGTGACAGCAGTAAAGGCTTAAAGGAATATTATAAAAATTATTTTACCATCGGTGTGGCTGTATCACCACAGTCGCTTGCAAACAAAGAAGAAGTACAACTGATTTTACAAAACTTCGAAAGCATTACACCGGAGAATGCTATGAAGATGGGGCCTGTTCATCCCAAAGAAAATGAATACAACTGGAAAGATGCTGATGCCATTGTAGATTTTGCCGTACAACATCATCTTAAAATAAGGGGCCACAATCTTTGCTGGCACGAGCAAACGCCCACCTGGTTTTTTAAAGACAGCAGTGGTAACCTGGTAACAAAGGCCGTGTTATTAAAACGGCTGAAAGATCATATCACAACAGTGGTAAATCGTTATAAAGGAAAAATCTATGCCTGGGATGTAGTGAATGAAGCGATTGATGACAACCCCAATAATTTTTTACGCAACTCTTTATTCTATCAAATTTGTGGCGAAGATTTTATTGCCAAAGCTTTTGAATATGCACATGCAGCAGACCCCAACGTCATTTTATTTTACAATGATTACAACACAGAAAGAAAAGAAAAAGCTGACCGCATTTATGCTCTGTTAAAAACATTGAAAGAAAAGGGCGTACCTCTTGATGCTGTTGGTTTACAGGGGCATTGGAGTGTTTTTGAACCAACTCAAAATGAACTGGAATATACCATTCAAAAATTCGCTTCGCTTGGGTTGAAAATACAGGTTACAGAATTAGATGTTTCCGTATACAAATGGGAAAAAGAACCAAGAGCAAAAACTGTAACTGATGCAGATGCATACACACCTGTGATGGAGCAGCAACAAACTGCAAAATATAAAATGATATTCGATGTGTTGCGCAAATACAAACGATTTATTACGGGTGTTACCTTCTGGAATATCAGTGACCGGCATACCTGGCTGGATACTTATCCCGTGAAGGGCCGTAAAAATTATCCGTTACTATTTGATACAAATCTTCAACCTAAAAAAACATTTTGGGAAGCGGTAAATTTTTAGATGCTCTTTGTTTCACGCAAAGCGCACTAAGAAAAACAACGGACACAAAGATCTCTTTTGGTTGACCCCCAGCGAAATATAACTTTGTACCCTTTGTATCCTTCGCCTCTTTGTGTGAAACAAAAACTACAATAAAAACGAAAGGTCTTCTCCAGCAACAATTGCCCTTTTTGCCATGGTATCTTTTTCATCCCAATAAAATAAAACACCTTCATGCGCCCCGTTAAAGGTTAACAGGTTTTCTTCAAGTTGCAGGTAAGTGCCTTCGGGCAAAGCAACAATGGGTAGGCCAGGGTTTATTTGCATAAATTCCTGGAGGCGCTGGTCAAGGGTTTCGCCATTATGGCCTGGTGGTTTTGCATTCGCATAATGTGGATTTATCTGAAAGGGTAACAAGCCCAATGCATTAAAACTTTTTGGCGCAATTACGGGCATATCATTGGTTGTGCCAATACCAGGTGCAATAATATTGGCACCGGCACTCCAGCCAATATAAGGCGTACCCTTGTTTACTTTATCCCGTATGATGTCCAGCAATTGACAATCATAAATATCATGCAGCAATTTAAAAGTATTCCCGCCGCCCACCATCATGGCATCAGCTTTTTCAACAATTGCTTTAGCATTTTCATGCAGCACCACTGTAATCGTGTAAGGCAATTCCATTAACGCCACACGAACCAGTTCTGCGTATGCTTCATAATCGTTGTCTACACTGGCAAAAGGAATAAAAGCAATGTTCAACGCATCGGCACCCAAAAACTTTTTAATTACCGGCAGGGCCATTTCAAGGTAACCGCCATCACCCACCCTTGAACTGCTAAAAGCCAATATCCGGTTTGTATGCATGCTAAAAGTTTATTCGTCCTGCTTTTCAAAGATATTCTTTGCAAAAGAATTACAACAATAACATAAAGCATTTCATTTTTTAGTCGAATGGAAACACGCAGCGCCCTGTATTATTCAAGCCAAAA
>JAYUBR010000096.1:0-2568 GCA_043740775.1 Ferruginibacter sp.
TCTAATGAGTCCAAGTTTGGCCAATTTATTAAACCTGTCCATCCCAACCTCCATCGCTTTGTGGTCGAGTATAACAAACATCCCTTCTACCATTACCACCGCACCATCGATTATGATACCAAAATCGACTGCACCCAACGATAATAAATTAGCCGACATACCCATTAAATGCAGGCAGATAAACGAGAATAATAAAGCTATGGGAATGATGATAGATACAATCAAGGTAGTGCGCCAGTTAAACATAAACAACGAAACCAGCAGGGTTACCAATAGTATCCCCTCCACCAAATTGTGCATCACAGTGTGTGTGGCAAACTCAATTAAATCAGATCTATCATAATAAGGAATAATTTTAGTATCCTGGGGAAGTATATAATTGTTCAGTTTATCCACTTTTAACTTTATCGCATCCAATACTTCAGTGGGATTAGCTCCTTTACGCATTACGATAATGGCTTCTACCACATCGTCTTCATCCGTTATTTGTCTTGTTCCGGTTGAATCAATTAATCCATCGGCTCTTGCAACCCAACCTAGTCGCGGTAAATTAGAAATTGATACTTCAGCTACATCTTTCACTAAAACCGGTACACCGTTGTTATTGGTAACTACGATATTTTTTATTTCGTTGATATCGTTTAATAAACCAATCCCCCTTACAACAAAAGCCTGGTTATTTTGAATGATCATATCGCCACCAATATTGATATTGGTTTTTTGCACAGCAGTAAAAATATCTAAAGGGGTTATATTGAGCGTAGTTAATTTTCCAGGATCTACCTGTATTTCAAAGGTTTTTGTTTTACCACCAAAAGAGGTAATATCACCTATGCCTGGCACGGAACGAAGTTGCCTGTCCACCACCCAATCCTGCATGGTTTTTAATTCCCTGACATCCCTTATTTTACTGCGTAAAGTATACCTGAAAATTTCTCCGGTAGGGCCTGTGGGTGGTTGTACAGAAGCTAGTATTCCATTAGGCAACGTTGCATTTCCCAGCAGGTTCATCACCTGTTGCCTGGCTTCCGCATCTTTAACCCCATCATTAAAAATCAATTTGATATAGCTTAAACCAAATATATTGGTAGACCGTAAACTGGTTTTATTTTGAACAGGTGCCAGCGCAAGCTCAATGGGGATTGTAATGAATTTTTCTACTTCTTCAGCACTTCTACCCGGCCATTGGGTGATAACACTTATCTCGGTATTGGTAACATCAGGAAACGCTTCAATAGGCATATTTTTAAACGTGATGATACCGCCGATAATTAGCAGTACAGCGCAAAAAATAATGAAGTACCTGTTCTTTAAAGAAAATCCGATAATGCTTCTCAAAAACTTATTCATTGAAAAAATTTATTTTAATTTCCCTGCATTTCTTTCTGGTGACAATACCAGCAAAGCGCAGCGGCTATTTTTATAATACTGCCAACAGTTTTTCGCCCCGAAGGCTTTGCTGCTATCTGCTTTAAGCCCGGCTTAAAACGCTAAACCCTGTTTCCTGTTGCTACGCAACCACACATTAGTTTGCATTGTACAATTGTTTTTTTAATGCTGTTTTCAAAATCGATTTTCATCCAGCTATTAAAAAACTATTGACCAGGTTTTATTCGTTCAATGCCCCATATATCTGCAAAGCCTGCGAACTGATTAATATATCACCCGGTAGAATCCCGCTTTTAATAAATACTATGCTACCATTAATGCTGATGATATCAACAGGCGTTATTTGCACATCATTTTTATTCTTATACAAAAGCACATAATACTGACTATGGTCAAAAATAAGGGAGCTGCTATTGATGGAAATAGCATTTTTATTTTCACTGTTATTAACCATTACTGTAGCAAACATTTGTGGCTTTAAAATATAATCCGGGTTGCTGAGTACTACCCTCATTTTCATCACCCGGTTGGCAGGGTCAAGCACATTCATTAGTTTGTCAATCTTTCCCTTAAAAATCCTGTCCGGATAAGAAATTGTGCTCACTTCTACTGCATCACCCTGATGTACCTTCCCAATATTAGCTTCATAAACGTTGGCCTGTACCCACACTTCTTTAAGGTCGGAAATAGTGAATAAACTGTTGCCATTGTCACCTCGTATAGCCATGCCGTTAGTAATATTTTTTTGCACTATAAAGCCACTGATGGGACTTTTTATTAAATATTCGCCCTGCAGGTTATTTCCGTTAATACTTAATATTCGTTGCGCAGCAACCTTTGAAGCCTCAGCCTGCTGGCTGGCTACTTCGGCATTGGTAACATCCACTTGCGACGCAAGCCCACTTTTATATAGTTCTCTTTGTTGCTGCAATAATCTCTTAGTAAGAAGAACATTTGTTTCTGTATTGATAAGGGCTGAATTGTAATTGGCTATTTCAGAACTTTTAACAACGCCTAATGTTTGCCCAGCCTTTACAAAATCGCCGAGCATAACTTTTATATCCTGCACATTACCGCTTACCAATGGAAAAATTCCCGCTACCTTATCCGTATTAAAATCTATTACTCCGTTAAACCGGATGGAATTGGTGAGCGTAGAAACTTTTACAGTATCAGTAA
>JAYUBR010000097.1:0-2566 GCA_043740775.1 Ferruginibacter sp.
GTTGGCAGGATGACGATTGTAGATGGCGATACTGTAGACCTGAGCAATGGTAACCGCCAGGTTGCTGCATTGCAAAGCACGGAGAAACAACCGAAGGCAGCCGTAATGGCAGCAAGAATAAAAGACATCAACCCTGCCATTAATTTAACAGTGATTGCTGAATTTATAAAAGAAGAAAGAACGGTGGAGATTGTTGCATCCTGCAACTACGATTATGTGGTGGATTGTATTGATACCTTAACACCAAAAGTATGGCTGATTAAAACCTGTGTTGACAGAAAAATACCGGTGGTAAGTTCGCTGGGTGCTGGTGGCAAGGTTGACCCTTCGCAGATACAGGTGGCAGATATTGCGGACAGTTACAAATGCAAGCTCGCCCGTTATGTAAGAAAACACTTGCACAAGGAAGGCATTACTACCGGTGTAACAGTAGTGTTTTCGCCGGAAGAAATTGATCCGGATAAAATTGTTGTTACTGAAAAAGCGTTTCCTAAAAAATCTATCATTGGCACAATAAGTTATATGCCTGCCTTGTTTGGCTGTATGGCTGCAAGCGTTGTTATCAGGGCACTTTGCAGCAGCGATGCTCATAAATTACCGTAAGTTTCCTTCGCCAATGCCAATAAACTCATAGTAAATAAGTTTTGTTACTTTTGAAAAGATAAGGCGATTTTTAAAAACGAAAAATATATTTCCATAGAGGAAACAGTTGCATGAGTTATAACTATTTACCCCTTGATAAAAACCCGCTGAGTTTTCAGCAGGTAAAAAACCTGCTGGCTTTTAAGCAACTGGTGTCCATTACTTTTGATGCACATGAACGCATTGTTGCCTGCCGGGAATACCTTGATAAAAAACTGGGGGAAGGCAATGAATTATTTTACGGCATCAACACCGGCTTTGGTTATTTGCAGAATGTAAAAATTGACAATGCGCAGCTACAGGAGCTACAGGTAAATTTAATAAAATCGCATTCCTGCGGATTGGGCGAAGAAGTGCCTGCACCGATAGTTCGGCTGATGATTATGCTAAAAATAAAATCGCTCAGCTATGGTAATTCGGGTGTACAGATTGATACGGTGAAACGGCTGATTGATATGTACAACAACGATGTGTTGCCATTGATTTATACACAGGGATCATTGGGTGCTTCGGGAGATCTTGCTCCACTGAGTCATTTAAGTTTAGCGTTGATAGGGCTGGGTGAAGTTCACAATTCAGGAAAAAAAATGTTTGCTGCTGATGCACTGCAGCAATTTAACTGGCAACCCATTGCATTGCAAAGTAAAGAAGGGTTAGCATTGATAAACGGTACGCAGTTTATGAGTGCCTATGGTATGCACAGCCTGGTACAATGCGACCGATTATTAAAATGGGCAAATATTATCGCCGCCATTTCTTTTGATGCATTTGATTGTACGCCGGAACCGCTGCACGAAAAGATACATTCCATCCGCAGTCATAACGGGCAGGTGGCTACCGCTGCGGCTTTGCGCAGTTTGCTGGCAGGAAGCCAGATTGCGGCGCAGAAAAAAGAACAGGTTCAGGACCCTTATTCATTTCGCTGCATACCACAGGTACACGGGGCCACAAAAGATACCTTCGATTATGTGCTGAGCATTTTTATAAAAGAGATTAATTCTGTTACAGATAATCCCAATATTTTTCCGGAAGATGATTTGATTTTAAGTGGTGGAAATTTTCATGGACAGCCTCTTGCATTTGTGCTTGATTTTTTAGCGATTGCCATGAGTGAACTCGCCAATATTTCTGAAAGAAGAACTTACCAGCTCATCAGCGGTCAGCATAAATTACCTATGTTTCTGGTAAAGCAACCCGGATTGCATTCTGGTTTTATGATACCGCAATACACTGCCGCAGGCATTGTGAGTGAGAACAAACAGTTGTGTACTCCCGCCAGTGTAGATTCTATCAGCAGCAGCAACAACCAGGAAGATCATGTAAGCATGGGTGCCAATGCAGCAACCAAATGTAAGCGGGTGGTAGACAATGTAGAAAAAGTACTGGCAATTGAATTACTCACAGCGGTTCAGGCACTTGAATTTCGAAGGCCCTTGCAAAGCTCTCCCGCTATTGAAGCCATTGTGTATGCTTTTAGAAAGGAAGTAAGTTTTAATGAGGCAGACAGGATTTTGCAGGTGGATATGTTGAAGGCAATTGCATTTATTCAAAATGATGTACCGGAATAAAGTATCCATCTCCTATTTTAATGACACCATTATTTGCCCGATATGGTAAATATCATGCTGAATAATTCCATTCAGCAAAACACGAAAATTATAATCACGGCCCGGTACTTTTTTATCTAAAATTTCATCTGTTTTTTTATCAAGCTGCTGCAACAGGTGTTGCTGTGTTAATGCCAGTGATTGCAGCCCATTGCGTCAGACAGCTTCTGTAGGTTGTGCAAATACAAGGAAATTATTTTCTTCAAAATCAGCGGTAGTATTGAGTGCATCTTTTTCAAAACGGCTGATGGTAAACAATCTCCAGTTGATGATATTATATAACAATACCGTGTTATTATGATTATTATTTACTTTAA